>JANQMQ010000077.1 GCA_028279995.1 Candidatus Phaeomarinibacter sp.
AGCGCAGTACCTCTTCGTCAACGGTCGCCCGGTGCGCGACAAGCTGCTGATCGGCGCCGTGCGCGGGGCCTATGCGGACTTTCTGGCCCGCGACCGGCACCCGGTGCTGGCGCTATTTGTCGAGATTGATCCCGCAGAAGTGGATGTGAATGTGCATCCGGCAAAGGCGGAAGTCCGGTTCCGTGATCCCGGCCTGATCCGCGCCCTGATCGTTAAGAGCCTGCGTATGGCGCTGGATACCGCCGGCCACCGCGCATCGACCACCGTTGCAGGCGCGGCGTTGTCGTCGTTCCAGCCGGGGACGCATGCGGGCCAGCAACCGCCGCCACAGCGCCACCTGATGGAACTGGCCGCCCGCAGTTTTGCACCGACCGAAGGGACGCCTGCACAGCCTGCCGCGCCGGGCATGGAAGAAACATCACCCCTGCAGCCGCAGGACCTTGCAGGCTTCGACCAGCCGGCGGCCCGCGTCGAAGACACCTCGTCTGATGATCTGATGGACCGGCCTTTGGGCGCGGCACGCGGCCAGCTGCATCTCACCTATATCGTGGCGGAAACCCATGACGGTTTGGTGCTGGTGGATCAGCACGCCGCCCATGAGCGCCTTGTGCATGAGCGCATGAAGAAGGCACTGGCGGAAACCGGCATCAAGCGTCAGGCCCTGCTGGTGCCGGAAGTGGTGGAACTGGGCGGCGACGAAGCCGCCGCCCTCGCCGACCGGTCTGACGAACTGGCGGAACTGGGTCTGGTGATCGAACCTTTTGGTGACGGCACCATCATCGTGCGCGAAACCCCCGCCATGCTCGGCGACACGGACATTCAGGGGCTGGTGAAAGACCTCGCCGATGAAGTCATGGATCTGGGGCAGGCCCTGTCGCTCAAGGAGAAGCTGGACGAAGTCTCCGGCACCATGGCCTGTCACGGCTCTGTCCGCGCCGGGCGCCGGTTGACCGCCACCGAAATGAATGCGCTGCTGCGTGAGATGGAAGTGACGCCCCATTCCGGCCAGTGCAACCACGGGCGGCCCACTTATGTGACCCTGAGCCTGCCGGACATCGAAAAGCTGTTCGGACGGCGCTAGGCGCGTCCGTCATTTCAGGAGGCAAGACAACAGCGCGCGATGCGTATGACACTCACAACGCAACTGGACTGTCCCATTGAGACCGTCTGGACGCAGGTCCACAGACCCGCACTGCTGGAACACATTGCCTGGCCGCTGATCCGCTTCACCTATCGCGAACCACGGACGCCGCCGCCAAGATGGGTGGAGGGCCGCTACCGCGTCGGTATGTGGAGCTTCGGTGTCCTTCCGCTGGGCGGCCAATGGGTCGGGATTGAGTATCCCGAGGGCGTATCTGTATCAGACGGTCGGGCAGTGTTGCGCGACAACGGGTCCGGCACACTCATCAGCAAGTGGGACCACTGGATTTTCCTCGAAGACATGGGCGGGGGCAGAACCCGCTACACCGACCGCGTGGACGTGGCGGCGGGAATACTGACGCCGTTCATCTGGCTCTTTGCCCGGGTGTTCTACGCGCACCGGCAGCGCAGATGGCGCAGGCTGATAGCGACGGACTTCAGGGCCTTGGCGTCAGAATGAGCACCTGCGTGTCGCCATAGGTGCGTCGTTCGAGTTCTTCAAAACCGTCCGGACACGGCACATCGGCAGATGTTGCCTCTTCCAGAACGCACAGCGCACCCTCTGCAAGCCATCCACCTGCATGGGCGGATTGAAGCGCCGTGCCGCCCAGGCCTTTGCCGTAAGGCGGGTCACAGAAGGCGAGGGTGAAGGGCGGTCCGGCCGAGCCTTCCCGGCCGCTGAGCTTTGTGGCGTCGCGGCGATAGAGCTTGATGCGGCCTGTCTCGCCCAGCGTCTCCGCATTCTCGCGGATCAGGCCGCGGCTTTGCGGATGATCGTCCACAAACAGGGCGAAGGACGCCCCGCGTGAAAGTGCTTCAAGACCGAGCGCGCCCGTGCCCGCAAACAGGTCCAGCACCCGCGCGCCGTCGAGAGACCAGCCGCCAAAATCGCCATGAGCCAGCACATTGAAGATGGCTTCACGGGCGCGGTCCGATGTCGGGCGCACGCGGGCATCCTTGGGGGCCTTGAGGGCCCGGCCCTTATGGGTTCCGCCGACGATTCGCACTGGGGTTGCCTTTGGGTCTGCCTTTGCCGCGTGCGGGGCTGCCTGAGGGCTTGCCGCGGGACGGGCCGGACTGGGGGCGTCCGCCCGATTTGCCCGGCTTGCCGGATGCGGGGTGTTTTGAGTCACGCGTCTGCGCGGAGGCCCGTTTGGGCTTTGTCGCTGAACCGGGCCTGGAGCCGGATCGGGAGCCGGGTTTGCCCCTTGGCTTGCCTCTTGGTTTGGCCTTGGCCCAGCCGCCCGGCTTTTTGGGACGTGGCGCATGTTTGACGCCCCCGTCTTCGGTCATCTCGGTCCGTGGACCACGGCCCATCTGGTCTTTCAGCACCCGCTGCGGCACTTCCTGGACCGCGCCCGCCGGCAGGTCCGCGAGTTCAAACGGACCATAGGAGAGGCGGATCAACCGGCTGACCTCCACATCCACGGCCGCGAGTACCCGGCGGATTTCCCGGTTCTTGCCTTCGCGCAACCCGATGGTCAGCCACTGGTTGGCGCCACCGGCAGATTGCTCGTCCCGCGTGACGTGGATCTCGCCATATTTAACGCCCTCGACTTCGATGCCTGATTTGAGGCGCGCGATGATGCCGTCATGCACCTTGCCGCGCACCCGCACCCGGTAGCGCCGCAGCCAGCCGGTCGCGGGCAGCTCCAGTTGCCGTGCCAGTTCACCGTCATTGGTCAGCAGCAGCAGGCCCTCGGACGCAATATCAAGACGGCCCACGGAAATGACGCGCGGCAGGTCCGACGGCAGCTTTTCGAACACCGTCGGGCGGCCTTCCGGGTCCTTGGCGGTCGTCACAAGGCCTGCGGGCTTGTGATAGCGCCAGACGCGGGTCTCTTCAGGCTTCTGCACCTCCTTGCCATCCACCCGGATGACATTGCCGCTGGTGACCTTGAAGGCAGGCGTTGAGAGCCTCTTTCCGTCCACCTGCACGCGGCCGTCCTCGATGAGCTTCTCCGCATCGCGGCGCGAGCAGATGCCCGCCCGCGCCAGATATTTGGCGATACGCTCACCGCCCGGCGGAAACTCGAGATGGTTTTTGGAAGAACTGTCAGTCATGGGACCGGTCTGTAGCAGATGCGGGAGGACGCCGCGAGCGGCTTGACCTCCATGGGGCCCAAAAGGCACGGTCCCGCCATGTCAGCAGAACACCCCGCAAATCGCTTCATGCAGATGGCGCTGGAAGAAGCACAGGCCGCCGCCGCGCGCGGCGAGGTGCCCGTTGGAGCAGTTATCGTCTCAGCTGAAGGGGAGGTGCTCGCCCGCGCCGGCAATCGGACGCTGGAAGACAGGGACCCGACGGCGCATGCGGAGATGCTGGTGATCAGACAGGCCTGCGCGGTCCTCGGGTCTGAGCGGCTCATCGACTGCGATCTCTATGTGACGCTGGAGCCATGCCCCATGTGCGCGGGCGCAATCTCCTATGCACGCATCCGGCGGCTTTATTTTGGCGCCGATGACCCCAAGAGCGGCGGTGTCGAGCACGGTGCCCGGGTGTTTTCGCGGCCCACCTGCCACCACGCACCGGAGGTCTATGGCGGCATTGATGCGGCCACCTCGACAACGCTTTTGCAGGGCTTTTTCGCCGCCCGCCGTGGCTAGGGCCTGATGGTCCCTGCGGCCCTGAAAACGTCGCGTCCGCTTGACCTAGCGCAAGACCGCACTCAGAGCGCTCTGGGGAGGTGACGGCGCCCACGCAAGCCGTTAGAGTCGCCCGCGAAACTACCAATTTCGTCATAAACACAAGAAAACGAGGGAATTCGCATGAATTTCGATCATACAGACAAGGTCAAGGAGCTGATCGCGCGCCTTGAGGCCTTCATGGATGAGCACATCTATCCTAATGAAGACACCTACAACGCCCAGATGCAGGCCTTCCGCGATGAAGGCAATCCCTGGCAGGTGCCGCAGATCCTCGAAGATTTGAAGCCGAAAGCCCGCGAAGCCGGCCTGTGGAACCTGTTCCTGCCGCATTCTGATCTCGGCGGCGGCACCAACAACCTCGAATACGCGCCGCTGTGCGAAATCATGGGCCGCGTCGGCTGGGCATCTGAAGTCTTCAACTGCTCCGCACCCGACACCGGCAACATGGAAGTGTTCGAGCGCTATGCCTCAGAAGAGCTGAAGGAAAAATACCTGAAGCCGCTTCTTGCCGGTGAAATGCGCTCCGCCTTCCTGATGACCGAGCCGGCGGTCGCGTCATCCGACGCCACCAACATTGAAACCCGCATCGAGCGTGACGGCGACGAATACGTCATCAACGGTCGCAAGTGGTGGTCCTCAGGGCTCGGCGATCCGCGCTGCAAGGTTGCAATCGTCATGGGCAAGACCGATCCGGGTGCCGACAGCTACCGTCAGCAGTCCCAGATCATCGTTCCGATGGACGCACCGGGCATCGAGATCGTCCGTATGCTGCCGGTCTTCGGGTTTGACGATGCTCCGCATGGCCACGCGGAAGTCATCCTCAAGGATGTGCGCGTACCTGCCGGCAACCTGATCCTCGGTGAAGGCCGCGGCTTCGAAATTGCTCAGGGTCGCCTCGGGCCGGGACGTATTCACCACTGCATGCGCACCATCGGTGTGGCGGAACGCTGCCTTGAAAAGATGGTCAAGCGTCTGCTGACCCGCGAAGCCTTCGGCAAGAAGGTGGCGGAACACTCCGTGTGGGAACAGCGCGTGGCTGAAGCCCGTACCAATATCGAGATGACCCGTCTCCTGACGCTCAAGGCGGCAGACATGATGGACAAGGTGGGCAACAAGGTCGCCCGGTCCGAGATCGCCATGATTAAGGTCGCCGGTCCGCGTATCGCGCTGCAGGTCATCGACGATGCGATCCAGGCTCACGGCGGCGGCGGCGTGACCACCGATTTCGGTCTCGCCAAGGCCTATTCGGGCATCCGGACCCTGCGTCTGGCCGACGGTCCGGATGAAGTGCACAACCGCACCATCGCCCGGCTTGAATACAAGAAGCACATGGACGAGCTGCGCGCGGCTGCTGAGTAGCAGTTCCGTGATCGCTCGATCTACAGCTTGCTAAAAGGGCGGCTCGGCACCATATGGTGTTCGAGCCGCTTTTTAATGGCAGTCTCAAACCACACCACGACTCGAAGTCTCGCTTGGCGACTTGGCCGCCCGAGGCACAAAAATCAGCAGTTTCCCGGGGAATTCGCAGGATAAGCGCCGGGACCCAAAACGCCCGTTTCGATGTCGAAGCGCGCCGGAGGAACAAGCCAATGAAACTCTACAACAACGATCTGTCGCCCTTTTCCGCCCGGGTCCGGCTCATGCTCTACGCCAAGGGCATCGACATGGAGATGGTTGATCCATTTGCCGATCTTGAACCGGATGTGTTCAAGGCCCTGACGCCGCTGGGCAAGGTGCCGACCCTGGAAACAGACGACGGGTGGGTGCTGCCGGAATCAGAAACGATCTGTGAGTACCTCGAGGAAATCTATCCCGAGCCATCCATGCTGCCGGCCGACCCCCGCGAGCGCGCCAAGGTGCGATTGCTGGGCCGTCTCGGCGACCTTTACATGCTCGCGCCGCTGACGACTTTGTTTGGCAACATTGATCCCAGCCAGCGCGACCATGACAAGGTCGTTGCGGCTTTCACCGACCTCAAGAAATCGCTTGGCTGGCTTGATCACTATCTCGATGGCAGCGGCCACGCGGTAGGCGACAGTCTCACCCTTGCGGATTGCGCCCTGGTGCCGATCCTGTTTTTCGTTCGGAAGATGCCCGAACTGTTCGGCAAGTCGGTCTGCCTGTTGGATGCCCACCCCAACGCGACAGGCTATTGGAAGGGCATTTTCGACGAGCCTGTGGTCAATCGGGTCTACGAGGAAATGGATAGTGCCATGAAGGGCACCCGCTAGGCAGCCTTGGCGTTCTAGGCAGTGAGTGCTTCGTCAGTGCTGTGGGCGTCCGGCAGTGCGATGATCACCGTCGTACCCTTGCCCGGCGTGCTTTCGATGTTGAAAGCACCGTCCTGCAGGTCCACAAGTGCGCGCACAAGTGGCAGGCCCAAGCCCGTCCCCTGACTTGCCAGTTCGGCATGCCGAACAACCTGCTCGAAGGGGTGGAGAACACGCTCCAGGTCGTCGTGCTCAATTCCCACACCTGTGTCACTGACCGAGATGGCAATCCGGTCATGGGCGGTAGGTATGGCGGAAAGCGTGATGCGCCCGCCCGCAGGTGTGAACTTCACCGCATTGGACAGGACATTGAGCAGGATCTGGGTAAGGGCTCTCTCGTCTGCGTGCACATGGCAGTCCGCGGCGGCGTCTACCTGAAGCAGAAGATCCAGCTCTCCTTCACTCAGCCGCGTCTGCACCATGCGGGCGGCTTTTTCGAGGGTCGCCACCACATCCACTGACTCCAGGCACAGGTCATACTTGCCCGCCTCGATCTTGGACATGTCCAGAATGTCGCTGATGAGCGACAGCAGATGACTGCCGCTTTCATGGATCAGCCCGGCATATTCCTCATACTGCGTATTCCCGAGCGGGCCGAAGACCTGTTGGGTCATCATCTCCGAGAAACCGAGAATGGCATTGAGGGGTGTGCGGAGTTCATGGCTCATATTCGCCAGGAAGCGCGACTTGGTGAGGCTGGCCTGCTCGGCATGTTCCCGGGCGGCCATGAGTTCCTGCTCGCGGGTTTTCTGTTCGGTAATGTCTCGGGTGCATGTGATCATGCCCTGATACTCACCCTTGTTGCCGAACAACGGGGTCACTGCGGATTCGAGCCACATGTATTCCCCGCTCTTCGCCATCATGCGGTAGGAGATGCGGCGCGTCTGCCGGTCCGCATACATCGCAACGATTTCGCTGGCGATGTGTTTGCCGTCTTCCGGATGCGCATAGTCGACCCACGACTGCTTCATGCTTTCTTCGGGCGGATACCCAAGAACCCGCTCGACTGACGGCGAGATGTAAACGAGGCGACCGTCGATGTCGTAGCGTGAAATCACGTCCGTGGAGTGTTCAGCAAGCAGACGGAATTCCTGTTCCGACTGCTGAATGACGCTGTTGGCTTTCTCCATCTCTGTGACGTCCTGCGATACGCCAACGATGGATACCGGCGTACCCCAGGGGTCACGTTCCACGTGCCCGCTCACCATGACACGGCGGTAGCTGCCGTCCACATGCCGCATGGAGATGACGCGGCTGAAGGATGTGCCGTCCACAAGAGCCTGAATGCACTGGTCGGCGATGGCCTCGCGGTCTTCCTCGGCAATGAGGTCCGTTGTCCATTGCATGTCCTGGTCATGATCCGCTCGGTCGAGGCCCAGGATTCCAAACAGCCCGTCTGACCAGTAGGGCCCGACGTCTCCATGATCCCAGCGCCAGTGCCCGAATCCAACTGCGCGCTCGGCATGATGAATTTCTTCTTCGCGTCTCTTCTGCTCTGTGATGTCACGTGACACCATCACGATGCCATTGACCCGTGGATCGTCAAACAGGTTGATCGCGTGCGTCTGTATCCAGACCCAGCCACCCTTGCCGTTCGACATGCGATGGTCGGTGAGTTGCCGGCGGCCACCCTGCTCGATGAGATCCGCAAACTCCGACAGGACCATCTGGTGGTCATCAGGATGAAAGTGCTTCTCGGTGAGGGTGTCGATTGAGCCGTGCTCAAATCCGAAGACGTCCGCAGCCTTCGGGCACGCATACATGAAGATGCCGTCTGCATCGATCACGGAGATCATGTCAGCGGCACTTTCAACAACAGCACGGAAAAACGAACCCGGCGCGTCCGGCGCATTAAAGCGCAGCGCGTTCGGCCTCAATCCCCCTTGAGTCCCTGGCTCCTGAGACATCCCACAACTTCACAGTTTTGTTCTTGCTGCGGAAAGTCTGCACGCGGATAGGTTAACATCCTGTAGTTCAAAGGATTTTTGGGCTGTCTGGACCAGCCGATGCCGCCAAAAACAGCGGTTTTACGTCCTTAACGCCCGTTCTAGTTGTGGGATCGAACTATTTTCCAGGCCGCTTCTGAGAGCATTTTGGCTGCATTGCCGAAGAGAGTTGCCTTTTCCGAGCTGGCATTGCCGTCAAGGCCGCGCTTGTAGACACCCTGTGCAATCGAGGCGAGGCGGAAGATGGAGAAGCCCACATAGAAGGGCCAGTTCTCGATGTCGTCTCGGCCTGACCGCTCGCAGTAGCGGGCAACATAGTCCTCCTCGGTTGGAATGCCCGAGGCCGCAAAA
>JANQMQ010000089.1 GCA_028279995.1 Candidatus Phaeomarinibacter sp.
AGAAATCTGAAGCCACGTTCAAGCTGCGTGAAGGCATGAACATCGGCGCCAAGGTCACACTGCGCAGAGAGCGTATGTATGAATTCCTTGACCGTCTGGTGACGATTGCCCTGCCGCGTGTGCGCGACTTCCGGGGGCTCAACCCCAAGAGCTTCGACGGCAATGGCAACTATGCCATGGGCCTGAAGGAACACATCGTGTTCCCTGAAATCAACTATGACGACGTCGATCATGTGTGGGGGATGGATATCATCGTCTGCACAACGGCATCCACTGATGACGAGGCGAGGGCTCTCCTTCGCGAACTCAACTTCCCCTTCACGTCGTAAGCACCAACAGCGAACGATACGGTCGGGATTAGGAGGACTGCATGGCGAAAAAGAGCGCCATTGAAAAGAACAAGAAGCGTCAGCAGCTTGTTGCAAGATATGCGGCCAAGCGTGCCGCGCTGCGTGAGATCATTCACAACCAGGAACTGCCCATCGAGGAGCGGATCCAGGCTCAGCTGAAATTGAATGCATTGCCGCGGGATTCATCAGCGACGCGCGTGCGCAATCGCTGTGAGGTTTCCGGTCGGCCGCGCGGCTATTACCGCAAGCTGAAGATGTCACGTATCGCGCTTCGGGATTTTGCCTCCAACGGGCAGGTTCCGGGCATGGTCAAGTCGAGCTGGTAGGGAGTTAGCAAATGTCTTTTTCTGATCCCCTCGGTGATATGTTGACCCGCATCCGCAATGGTCAGATGCGCGGTAAATCCAAGGTTCAGACCCCGGGGTCCAACCTGCGCCGTCGTGTGCTCGATGTGCTGCAGTCTGAAGGCTACATCCGCGGCTATGCGGAAGTGTCCTTTGAGAATGGGCGCAAGGAATTTGAGATCGAGCTCAAATACTTCGAAGGCACGCCTGTGATCCGCGAGATCAAGCGTGTGTCAAAGCCGGGTCGTCGTGTGTACTCAGCGGTGAGTGATTTGCCGCAGGTGTACAACGGTCTGGGTATTTCCATTCTGTCTACGCCAAAGGGTGTGATGTCTGACCACATCGCACGTGAGGAAAACGTGGGCGGCGAGGTTCTCTGCCAGGTGTTCTAGGGCACGCCTTAGAACAAACCAGCGGACTAGGAGCGAATAGATATGTCGCGTATCGGTAAAATGCCTATCGCCATCGCAAGTGGCGTCACACTGACGGTTGATGGTCAGACTGTGAAGGCGAAAGGGTCCAAGGGTGAGCTTGAGCTGACACTTGTGCCGGAAGTCACAATCAGCCAGGGCGATGACGGTCTGACCGTTGCGCCTGTTGATGAAAGCCAGCGGGCGCGGGCCATGTGGGGCCTGTCGCGGTCGCTTGTGGCCAACATGGTTCAAGGTGTTTCTGAAGGGTTCAGCAAAGAGCTTGAAATCAACGGTGTTGGCTATCGCGCTGAAATGCAAGGCAAGAGCCTCAAGCTCGCGCTGGGATTCAGCCATGATGTTATCTACGACGTGCCAGAAGGTATCGAGATCAAGACGCCGAAGCCGACGGAAGTTGTCATTTCGGGCATCGACAAGCAGAAGGTCGGGCAGGTTGCTGCCGAGATCCGCAGCTATCGTCCGCCGGAGCCTTACAAGGGCAAGGGCGTGAAGTATGTCGACGAGTACATCTTCCGTAAGGAAGGCAAGAAGAAGTAAGTGAACGGAACAGGCAGATGAGCAATTCAATGAAGATGCGCGAACGCCGCAAAATGCGGGTGCGCCGTTCGCTTAAGAAAACAACCAATGGGCGTCCGCGCCTGTCGGTCTACCGGTCGTCGAAGCACATTTCTGCGCAGGTGATTGATGATGTTCAGGGTGTGACCCTGGCGTCAGCCTCAACCCTGGAAAAGGATCTGCGCGGCAACCTCAAGACGGGTGCCGATGTTGCTGCCGCCACTGCAGTAGGTGAGCTGGTCGCAAAGCGGGCCAAGGACAAGGGCGTCACGAATGTCGTCTTTGATCGTGGCGGGTACATTTATCATGGCCGCGTTAAAGCGCTGGCCGACGCTGCCCGTGAGGGCGGCCTGGAATTCTAGGCGAGAGGGTTAGTCACGTGGCACGGGAACAAGGCGGTCGGGATGACCGCGGACGTGGACGCGATCGCGATGATCGTGATAGCGAATTCGTCGACAAGCTGGTGCATATCAACCGCGTCGCCAAGGTGGTGAAGGGCGGTCGTCGCTTCGGGTTTGCTGCCCTGGTGGTGGTTGGTGACCAGAAGGGTCGGGTTGGCTTTGGCAAGGGCAAGGCCCGTGAAGTGCCGGAAGCCATCCGCAAGGCAACTGAACAGGCCAAGCGGCAGATGATCCGTGTGCCTCTTCGTGAAGGGCGTACGCTGCATCACGATGTGGCAGGACGTCACGGTGCTGGACGCGTCTATCTTCGTGCAGCGCCTCCGGGAACCGGCATCATCGCCGGCGGTCCGATGCGTGCAGTGTTCGAAACACTTGGCATGCAGGACCTCGTTGCGAAGTCCATTGGTACATCGAACCCTTACAACATGGTTCGGGCAACCTTTGATGCCCTGACGCGCGAGCAGAGCCCGCGCATGGTGGCAGCCCGCCGCGGCCTCAAGGTCAGCGATGTGGTGTCCCGCCGTGCCGATGCCTCTTCTGCAGCGCTCGAAGACGCTGAGTAGGAGCGGGA
>JANQMQ010000393.1 GCA_028279995.1 Candidatus Phaeomarinibacter sp.
AAGCTGCAGGGCGCTTTCGAAGTTCAACGGGGTACTTTTGACTTTCTCAGCAAGACGTTTGATCTGACCGGCGGGCGTATCGAGTTTTCCGGCGGCGAAGAGGTTGATCCCTATCTCGATATCAAGGCCGTTTATGAGGATGACGACTTTCAGGCCATTGTGACTGTCACCGGGCTCTCGTCTGCTCCGACGCTGGAGATGTCGTCGGTGCCGGTGCTGCCGCAGGACGAAATCCTGGCGCGTATTCTGTTCGGGACCGGCACCGGACAACTCACGGCTTTTCAGGCGGTTCAGCTGGCCAACGCCGCCGCGACGCTGGCTGGTGCTTCCGGCGGCACCGGTGTGCTGGACACCATGCGGCGCGCCCTGGGTGTGGATGTTCTCTCGGTGGGAGAAGGTGGACTGGAAGTGGGCTCCTATGTCCGCGACGGTGTCTATCTGGGCGTCAGCCAGGGACTGGATGCGGGTACCGGCGAGGTTACCGTCGAGGTTGAACTGACGGATGACGTATCGCTTGAAAGCGATGTTGGAACGACAGGTGATACCAGCGTGGGCGTTACCTGGGGGCGGGATTACTAGCAAATACTTGGGACAGGCGGTCCTGGGCGCCGGCGGGCGTTAGGTCATGGTTAACGTCTCGCGCACTACTCTATGCAACCTGAAGCAGGACGCATGACCGCGTCCGGCCGGTTCTGGTGAATGACATGAGTGCAGACCCAAATGCGCCATCTGCTGCTGAGGCGGACGATCTCGAGCTTGATGATGACCTGATGGCGGCCATTGCCGCGGCGGAAGCTGCCGTGGGCGAGATGGTGAATGACTATCCGGATCTGCTTGCCCAGGATGTGGCGCTGCTGAAGACTGCGGTGCGAGGGCTTCGGGAAACATCATTGGGTACGGACGATCATACCAAGGCCTGCGTAGATGCCTTTGGTGTTCTTCATGACATCAAGGGGCAGGCGGCTTCGTTTGGATTTGAGGCCGCGACCTTCCTGTGTGATCCGCTATGCGAGTGCGTGCGCGGGAAAAGCGGCGCAAGCAATGACGTCATTCACCTGATTGAAGCAGCGATTGTCGTGCTTGACCGGATGGTCACAGAAGGCGCGACGCCCGAGCTGAACGATGCTGCCTACGCGCTGGCAAAGCAGGTTCCCCACACAACTTAAGTTGTTTGCGAGGTCTTTGCCGTCAGGCCTATTCGGCGGCTTCAGTAACGGCGTCCACTGCGGGTTCCGTCATGGGTGCAGCCGGCCGGATGGCATGGGCCCGCGCCTTTAGGAAGGCGCCAATTCCTTCGATGGCTGGCTTTGACTCGGGCACCTGCGGGAATGCCTGAAAGACATGCGGCATGCCTGGCCAGATTTCGAGACTGGCTTCCACGCCGTGGCTCTGCGCTATGTTCACCAGGCGTTTTGAATCATCCAGCAGGATTTCGTTTTCGCCGACCTGGACATAGAGCGGAGGCAGGCCCGAAAGATCCGCGTAGATGGATGACGCGATCGGATGCGTTGGGATCGTGTCCTGCAGATAGTGGCGTACGGCCAGCGACGCTGAATCAAGGCGCAGCATCGGGTCGCGGCGGGCGTTGGTCAGCATGGTCCAGCCGGTGAGAGCCAGATCGGTCCAGGGCGACAGGAGAGCAGCCCCTGCCGGCATGGGCATGCCC
>JANQMQ010000100.1 GCA_028279995.1 Candidatus Phaeomarinibacter sp.
GGCGGTACGAAAAGCCGCAAGGTCACCTGCGGTATAGCCGATTGACATGAGAACTTCATCCGTATGCTCTCCAAGCAGTGGTGCCCGGTGCTGGGGGCCGGTCGTGCTATCTGACATTCTGACCGGAAAGCCCATCACGGGAGCTGGCCCCGGCATGCCGGGAAACTTAACATCTTCGAAGAAGCCGACTTCATTAATGTGTTCGTTCTGCAAAACATCTGCAGGTTTAAGCACCGGGCCGGCGGGAATGCGTGCCGCCTCGAGGGCTGCAAGAGCTTCCTTGGTCGATTTGTCTTTGGCCCACTGTGCCGTCCGCTCGCTGAGCAACTGTCCGTTGTCGCCGCGCGATATGTCGTCCTTGAACCGTGGGTCGCTGAGCCAGCTGTCTTCGCCCATCAGTTTAGCCCAACGCCGAAAGAGCGGGTCGCCGATCACCTGCACGAATATCCACCCGTCGCTGGTCTTGATGGCGTCCGCTGGTCCGGCGTACTGGCTTCGGTTCCCGCTGGCCACACGGTCCGTGCCGCGCAGTTTCTGCTCAATAAGATGAAAGTTGAAGTACGTAAGAGCAGTACCCAGAAGGGCGCCTTCCACCATCTGTCCGCGCCCGGTTTTCCCTCGATCCATCAACGCGGCCATCGTACCGAGAGCCGCGAAGGAAGCCGTGCCGAAATCAACCCATGCGGCGTAACTCTTGACCGGCGCGTCATCAAAGCCCGACAGATAGGCCACGCCTGACATGGCCTGAAAGACGCCGTCAAATCCGGTTTTCTCACTGTCAGGCCCGCCGCGCCCAAATCCCGAAACTGTTGTGAGAATGACGTCTTCGCGGTGACGTTTCAGCGACGGCAGATCAAGCGCCATCTTTTCAAGTGTTGCGGGAGGCAGGTTGGCGACGACGACATCGGCGGTCTTCACCAGCCGTGAAACGATTTCGCGCCCGTCGGGATGCATTGGATCAAGTGTGATGCTCTTCTTATTCCGGTTCATCTGAAGGAACATCGACCCCTCACCGCCAAGCCCCGGCTCGGCTCCGGGAACGATTGGCTGCACGTACCGGTCCTCGCTTCCTTCACGCCGCTCGACGCGAATGACATCTGCACCCAGGTCAGCCAGCAGTGTCGCGCAGAAGGGCCCGGCAATGTAGCGGCCAAAATCCAGAACTCGGACGCTGTCCAGGGGCCCGTTGCGCACTTCCGCCATGTTTCAGCCTTCTCCCGATTTGCAGATTGGTTCTTCTGGCTGCTCGCCATTCTCAGGGTAACATATCTGATGAGTCGGTAGAGCGGTGGTGCTGATGACCGTGACCAGAACAACCAGAGGCCTGAGGAGGGCTTAGGTGGCAGGGGACGCATTTCGGCAGGTGATGCGGCAGGCCGGGGGAGTGGCCGGGCAGCCTCTGTCCATCAACTTCGAGGGTGAAGATCCGATCTATCCGTCACCGCTGCGTGCGGGGGATGCTGCGGCAGGCGCAGTGGGAGCTGCTGCAGCCATGGCGCAGGAGGTTGGTGCTGACAGGGGGTTGCCGCGACAGGCGGTGAGTGTGAATACCCGTGCTGCAGCCGCGTCACTTCTTGGTTTCCTGCACATGAGGGTCGACGGTCAACCGCTGCTTCCACCCTCGATGTCAAATCCCACGATTGGTATCTACCAGGCAGGATGTGGCAGGTACATCCACCTCCATGGCGGCTTTCCACATCTGCGTGACGGCATCCTGCGTCTCCTGGACTGCGGTGGTGATGAGGCCTCAATCGCGGAGGCAGTCCAGAAATGGGATGCGGTCGCACTCGAGGATGCGTTGGCCTACATGAATCTCTGCGGAGCAGTGGTCCGGTCCCGGCAGGAGTGGGACGAGCACGCGCAGGGCGCAGCCCTGTCTTCCATGCCGCTTGTGGAACTAATCCGCATAGGAGAGGCGCCGGCAGGTGAACTTTCGCTTTCGGCCGGGCGGCCACTTGAACGCATCAAGGTGTTGGACATGACGCGTGTGCTTGCCGGCCCCACCTGCGGAAGAACGCTTGCATCTCATGGTGCTGACGTCTTGCGGATAGGCGCTGCGCATCTACCTACAATTGAACCCTTCGTGGCGGACACGGGCCATGGCAAGCGCTTCGCGACGCTCGACTTTGGCATCAAGGAAGACGCTTCGACGCTTGAGGACCTGGCAGCTGAGGCAGACATCTCTGTTCAGGGCTATCGCCCGGGCGCTCTTGCCCGCCATGGCCTTGGCCCAGACCACCTGGCCGAACTGCGTCCCGGCATCATCTATGTGTCACTAAACTGCTACGGCCATGAAGGACCACTGGCCCAACGAGCCGGCTGGGAGCAACTTGCCCAAAGCGCAACAGGCATGGCGCGGCATCATTCTGACGAAACTGGCGGGGCGGGTATGGCACCGACCCTCATGCCAGCCGCAGCCACGGACTATACCACCGGATACCTGGCGGCTTTTGGTGCATTGGCGGCATTGCGCAGGCAAAGACATGAAGGCGGAAGCTGGCATGTGCGTGTGTCATTGGCCCGGACCGCGATGTGGATGATGGACCTGGGGGCGGCGGACCACAGAAAAGCCGACCCCATCACCGAAGATGAGGTTGTCGAGCTGTCGGATGAACGAGACACGGCACTAGGCAGGATGAGGTTTCTGCGTCCGCCTGACATGCTAAGCGTGACACCTTCGCATT
>JANQMQ010000111.1 GCA_028279995.1 Candidatus Phaeomarinibacter sp.
TTGACCTGCAGCCAGCAGCCCTGCGGCAACAGCCGGACGTTCTGGAAAAGCGTACGGTCAGTGAAGAAATTCTGAAACGCCAGATACTCCGCCAGCCCCTGCTTATCCAGCTCCGGCGAGAAGTCACCATGGGCGAACAGCGCCTTGGCCTCGGAGGCAAAAAGAAAGGCATCACCCGTGTCGGCATAGTACAAAGGCTTGATGCCAAACCGGTCCCGGGCAAGCGTCAGAACACGATCGCGCGTATCCCAGATCGCAAAGGCAAACATGCCATTGAACTTGCCGATGCAATCAAGGCCCCACTCAGCAAAAGCGTTGAGCAGCACTTCACTGTCCGTCCGGCTGACAAACTTGTGCCCCTTGGACGAGAGAAGCGCCCGTAGTTCTTCGAAATTATAGATCTCGCCATTGTAGGTGAGGACGTATCGGCCATCTGACGTCGCCATCGGCTGACGCCCGAGCGAGGACAGGTCAATGATCGACAAGCGCCGGTGGCCAAGCCCGACCGGGCCATCAACGTAAATGCCATCGTCATCGGGGCCCCGATGAGCGATGGCATCCGTCATCTGCTTGATACGCACCGCAGACGCTGGTTGACCCGACCTCTGCAATTCACCCGCTATTCCACACACAGCGCGATTGCCCCCCGCACCTCAGTCAATCCGTCAAGCACTTGCTGCCTGACGGCGACGGGCGACTTCTTCCTTGTGGCTGTCACGCCAGTCGATCAGGCGCCGAAGACCCTCTTCCAGATCGATTGCAGCCTTGAAGGAGATTTCCTCTTCGGCGCGCTTCGGACATCCAATGCGGTTGCGCACCAGTGTCGCCTGACTTCTGGGCGCGTAATTGATTTCCTGATTTGATCCGGTGATCTGCAGCAGCTTCTCGGCCAGCTCCTTGAGGGATGTGCGCTGCCCGGTCCCCACATTGTAGTACCTGTCGGCGGTATCTGCCTTCATGGCGCAGATGTTGGCTGCGGCGCAGTCTTCAACTGCAACGAAGTCAAAGGCCTCACTGCCATCGCCGAGAATCGTTGGCCCTTCACCACGGTCAATGGCATCGAGCATCTTCATGATCACAGCGATATAGGCACCCTGGTAGTCCTGCCGCGGACCATAGACATTCATATAGCGAAGGCCGACCTGATTGAGGCCATATCTGTGGTGATAGGCCGTCGCCATTGCCTCGGCAGCAATCTTGGTGGCGCCATAGAAATTCTTGTTGTTGAACGGATGGTCTTCTGTCATCGGCTCTGTCACCGCGTCACCATAGACAGAAGCAGACGAAGACCATACGAGACGCTCGATGCCCGCCTTAACGCAGGCATCAAGCACATTGAAGCAGCCGGCAATGTTCGTCTGGAATGCGGTCCTGGGAAACTCATGGCACTGCAGAAGCCATAGAGCGGCAAAGTGAAATACGCCATCCGCGTCTTTTAGAGCTGCATCCAGAATATCCGTCTGCGTAATATCTCCACCGGCCTCGTAAATGCTGACACGCGGATCCTTCAAGGCACCGCTGAGGTTTTCAACACTGCCGCGGACAAAATTGTCATAGATCACAATCTTTCCGACGTCTTGCTGAACCAGTTGATCAACAGCGTGTGAGCCGATAAGCCCCGCTCCACCTATGACAACAAAGGTTTTTCCTCGAATATCCATTCAGCTGATCCAATCTCAACAAGCCGGGCTTAGGAATACACCGCCAACACCAAAACAAAGAACGTGCCACTGAAACCAGGCTTCCTTGCAGCACTCAAATAGAACCACGAAATACTCATGGTAATACTTGAAGGGAAACGCCGCAGTGCGGCTTTCCACTACAAGCCGATTTGAGTGGCAAAATGGACTTGATTGTTCGGCGACGCGGCGTATGCATATCAGAAACCTGTCGGCACCGGCAAGCCGCTGCCTCCGGCGGAAATCCGCGACAATCCAAGCCATTGAGGCAAGATGACGACCCCGCCCGACACCAGGATCGTATTCACCCTTGCCGGGCTTGATGAGGGCGGCACAGAAAAACAACTCCTTCTGCTCGCACAGGCGCTGACCCGGCGCGGGAATGAGTGTCTGGTTGCACCACTGGACGGCTCTGGCCCCATTGGCAGGCAGCTCTCTGCCGCAGGGATCACGGTCCATGATCTGGGATTCCGCAGGCGCGGCTCAGCTATCGGGCAACTGCTTCTTCTGGCACGGGCGGCCATCAGGCTGTGGCGACTCCTGAGGCGGGTCCGGCCGGATGTGCTGCAGGCGTATCTGCCGTTGCCGAACCTCGTCGGGTCAGTTGTCGCGAGACTTGCAGGCGTCCCCCAGATCATCACCAATCGCCGCGGCATCGGCATGCATCAAAAGCGCCATCCCCTCTGGGCGCCGTTTGACCGTCTGGCAAACGGTGCGAGTCACCGGATCGTGGCAAACAGCAAAGCCGTCCGGGAAGACACGATGGAGCGCGACCGCCCGGATGAGACAAAACTCTCGGTGATTTACAATGCGATGCCGGATATCGACATCTCAGCCGTCGAGAGTTCCCGCGTCGCCATGCGCCGGAGCCTCGGCATCGAGGATGATGAGATTGCGATCGTCTGTGTCGGCAATCTCTACGCCTACAAGGGACATATGGACATGGTGCACGCCATGGCCCGGCTCAAAGACCAGAAAAAAAGATACCGGCTGTATCTGGTCGGCGATGATCGTGGTGAGCGGCAGGCGCTCCTGAACCTCATATCAGCACAGGAACTGGGCCAGATGGTCACGCTCCTTGGCGCACGTTCAGACGTTCCGGATGTACTGGGGGCAATGGACATCTTTGCTCTGCCCTCTCACGAGGAAGGCTTCTCCAATGCGCTGCTGGAAGCCATGCTGGTCGGCCTTCCGGTGATAGCCACCAATGTCGGAGGAAATCCGGAGGCTCTTGAGGGAGGTGGCCTCGGCATTCTGGTCCCTTGCTACTCGCCGGAGGCCCTGGCGCAAGCAGTACGACAAATGGGCGAGAACCTGCCCGATGCGGCCCGGCGGGCCAGTGAGCAAGCGCACCACATTCGAGCCAAGTACTCCGTTAACCAGATGGTCGCCGCCTATCTGAGACTGTATGACGCCCGCCAATAACCCGGACCTGATCCCGGCCCGCGAGCGTGACGGACCTTGAGCCGATTGAGATCAGGGCGGAAAGCAGCTGTTTTCAGTTTGTTCAAGCCCGGCACTCATAGTATCTGGGACCTCCACGGCGCTGCTCTTGAGCGAGCAGTGCCCTCTTCAGGTGACACAGCAGGATCGCATGTGCGGTATCGCGGGACTTTTGGAATTTGGCGTGGCCCGGAAATGGGATGTCCACACACGCGCCGCCGCCATGGGCACCAGGCTGTTTCATCGCGGGCCAGACGCGAACGGCATCTGGTCAGACCCTGAAGCTGGCATAGCGCTGAGCCATCAGCGGCTTTCCATTATTGATGTGTCCGACGCCGGTGCGCAGCCGATGACCAGTAGCGACGGCCGGTGGGTCATCAGCTACAACGGCGAAATCTACAATTGCGCCGAACTCGCGAGAGAATTGAACCCGCAGCACCTGCGCGGACACTCGGACACGGAAATCCTTCTGGAAGCCTGCGCACGATGGGGTGTCGAAGCCACGCTGGAACGCGCAGCAGGCATGTTTGCGTTTGCGCTGTGGGATCGGCGCACCCGGACCTTGTGGATCGCGAGAGACCGTCTGGGCATCAAACCGCTTTACGTGGCTATCGATCCTGAAGGAATTGCCTTTGCCTCGGAACTGAAGGCACTGGCCGCGTCCCCCACGTTCAAACCCGAAATCGATATGGCGGGTTTGGGGAGCTATTTGCGTCACGGGTGTTTCCCGGCGCCGACAACCATCTTCGCGAATACGGAAAAACTGCAGCCCGGCCATCTCATGCGGATAACCCATGCCGGCGACATCACCCGCAAGGCCTGGTGGCCGGTCCGTGACAGGTTTTCAAGGTTGCCCAAACACACGGGCAGCGACAGCGACATTGAGAACGACCTCGATGACCTTCTCAGGAAGGTCGTGAATGAGCACCTCCTGTCAGACGTCCCCGTCGGTGCGTTTCTGTCCGGGGGTATAGACAGCTCCCTGGTCGTCTCCATCATGAAACAGGTTGCGCGCGGAAAGGTCAGCACTTTCTCAATCGGGTTCGAGGAAGAACGGTTCAACGAAGCAGATGCCGCACGGGCGATCGCTGAGCATCTGGGTACGGATCATCACGAACTCACTGTTTCTCCGCGCGATGCCATGGACGTCATCCCGTCTCTTGCGGAAATGTATGACGAACCGTTTTCGGATTCGTCACAGATCCCGACCTATCTGGTTTCGAAGCTGGCTGGTCAGTCCGTGACCGTTGCGCTGTCTGGTGACGGCGGCGATGAAGGATTTGCCGGATACACAAGATACACGGGCATCGAGAAAATCTGGAACGTGGCCCACCATGTACCGGCGGGCGGCCGCAAAGCCATTGCGGGCCTCCTCAGAGCCATACCCACCCAAACGTGGGATGCGTTTGCCAGGGCCATACCCGCTTCAAGGCGGCCCGGCTTTCTGGGCGACAAGATCCACAAGGGTGCCGGCATCCTCGATGCTTCTTCGGTGGATGGCATGTATCGGCAGCTGATCTCGCAATGGGCACACCCAGAGGCTCTTACTGCTGCCAAGGAAGCACCATTTGGCTGGTCAACCTGCGCCGGGAAAGCGTACTCGCCGGACGAAACGATCGATCGGCTCCGCCTGCACGATATCGCCGGCTACCTGCATGATGACATTCTGACAAAGGTGGACCGCGCAAGCATGGCCTTGAGCCTTGAGGTACGTGTTCCTCTGCTTGATCACAGGGTTGTGGAATTTGGCTGGCAGCAAAAGCGGGATCAGCTGATCAGGAACGGACGTGGCAAGAGCCCGCTTAGGCGCGTTCTGTCCCGTTATGTACCTGAGCCCCTGTTTGACCGCCCCAAGTCCGGGTTCGGCATTCCCCTGGGTGAATGGCTGCAGGGGCCACTGCGTGACTGGGCTGAGGATTTGCTAAGCTTGCAGAGCTTTGAAGAGACAGGACTCGTGGCCGCTGCCCCGGTGCGCGCCAGATGGGAGGAACATCTGCAGGGCGCAAGAAACTGGCAGCAAAGCCTGTGGACAGTCCTGATGCTGCAACAATGGAGCAGGCACTGGGGTATTCGCGGATAAAGTGCTAACTCCGCCTGTAAGAAACTAAGGGACGCATCGAAATGAAAGCCGTGATTCTGGCCGGCGGCTACGGAAGTCGGCTCAGCGAAGAGACAACGCTGAAGCCAAAGCCGATGGTGGAGATCGGCGGCCGACCTATCCTGTGGCACATCATGAAGATCTATGAGCGTCACGGCATCAACGAGTTCATCATCTGCCTTGGCTACAAAGGCTATGTGAT
>JANQMQ010000169.1 GCA_028279995.1 Candidatus Phaeomarinibacter sp.
GGTTTGACGGCGATGAGCGCGGCTTCCTGGCAGCGGTTGAATCGACGCTCGAGGAAGGCCGCACACCGGCGGAAGAGATGCTCGAGCACTACCACGGCAAGTGGCAGGGCAACCTCGACAATCTGTTTGCGGAATATTCCTACTAGGACCCGAAGAGACAGGTGTCCCCGGTCAACTAGTCTTCAAACAGTCCCAACTCGTCCATGCGGTCAAGGATGGAAATGGGCTTCGTGCTCAGGACCTCATGAGCCTCGTCATCCAGAGCGTGGTTGATCATCTGGAGCGCCTGATCGCGCTCTATCAGCAGCTGCGCAATGTCATCTCTGAACAGGCGGAACAGATCACTGAACCACTGATTGGCCAGAGGTGTTTCGAACGCATCCGTACAGTGAAGTCGGTCGAGCAGAGGAAGGATGCTTGATGCCGCCACCATGGTCTCGCCGGTCACCCAGCGGTTGGTGGTGAACAGATCAATCGGCAGCCCCGTCGCATCCATCGTGACCGCGACAACGTGGAAGAGATCATCAGCATTGAGGGCCACGGGCTCTTCGTCCGGGGCTGACAGGGGCACCAGATTAGAAGCTGTATCCCCGGCCCTCAGAAAGATGTGAAAATGCCCATGTTCCTGTCCGGCGCGGTGGGCATGGTAGTAGATCTGGATGCCGCTTTGACTGTCGCGGGCATCGCCGGGCGGGTAGTGCGTCCAGCTCTCAAAGGGGCTGTCCGCGTCAAACGTTCCGATGGTGAGCGTGACAGGGTTGAGCCCCTTCGCGGCCATCTCGGCACCGGCATCCACAAGGCCGAAGGCAGCGTCCGCCAATGCACCGTCATGGGCGTCGGAGTTGGTTTCTTCGGACGTGATGGAGGAAATGGGTGCGGCCATGCTCATGAGCGTAACTCGGGCGGATGAAAATGTCCGGGCCGCCGGTCAGGACGGCCCGGACAGTCATCGGCTTAGTAAGACGGGCCGCACGGGCTGCACGGATTGGCCTTGGCTGCCGCGCACGGGCTGCACGGGTTGGCCTTGGCCGCGCCACACGGGCTGCACTTGGCGGCACCGCACGGGCCGCACGGATTGGCCTTTGCACCGGCGCACGGGCTGCAGGCAGATGCCTTGCGGGCGCCGCAACCATAGGCTCCGCAGGCTGCAGAAGCCGGCTGCGCCACGGCAACAGCGGCGGCCATCATGGCGGCAGAACCGAGAACGACGGAGGTACGTGAAAGACGACGGGATTTCGACATGGAGTGTTTCCTTGTGTTGAACGAAAAAAAGACCACGCCGAAACCTGTGTTGTGGTGGGCGGCCTTGCGCAAAAGGGTGGTCCGGTATGCGCGAGCCCGCAATTAACGCCTGCACACGAAACGGGTAGCGTCCTCGCAATCGCGTGAGGTCGCGTGAGAAGTCTTAACGGCGAGAAGAACGGACACGAAGAATGGGCGCAGGGATGAAGCGTATTTTGGTCCTGGGTCCCGGCGGGGCCGGCAAGTCGACACTGTCAAAGAAGCTGGCTGCAAAGCTCGACCTGCCACTGATCCATCTTGACCAGCACCACTGGCAGCCGGGATGGGTGCCGATGGACCCGGAGAAGTGGCCCGCGGTGATGGCTGAGCTGACGGCGCGTGAGAGCTGGGTCATGGATGGCAACTATGCCAGTGCCCTGGATCAAAGGCTGGCGGTGGCCGACGTCGCCGTCTTCCTCGATTTCAACCGCTGGAAAAGCCTGTGGGGCGCCTTCACCCGCGTGCTCAAGCAGTCAGGCCAGGTCCGTAGTGACATGGCACCGGGCTGTCCCGAACGCTTCGATGCGGAATTCTTCATCTGGCTGTGGAACTTCCCGCGCGACAGCAAGCCGGAGCTGGAAAGCGCCTTCGCCCGCCATCCGGAAACCCCGGTCGTCCGGCTCAGGTCGCGAAGGGCGGTTGACGCCTGGCTTGCGGGAGTGACCGACTAGGCTATTGATTTCTGTAAAACAATAAAATATTAGCTTCATTCAGTAATTTTGAGTGGAGTTTCCCCATGCACTTTCTTGTCGATATTGCCCTCGCCCCGTTCCAAACCCGCATCCATGCCCGGCGCTGGCTGTCGTCTATCCTGTTCCTGGGTCTGGCCGGATGTGCGGGGCTTGGGCCGGTCGCCATGTGGCAGCTGTCGCAATTCGACGTGCTGACCGCGAACCCCGAGAGCCTCAGCGCTGCCCTTGCCGTACCAGAGACGATCAGGCTGCGCGACGGGGATGCGTCTCTCCATTTGGGCTATCAGGTGGAAGGCGAGGAGACCCCGCAGGTCGATGAGCACTTTGAAATGCGCATTGCGCGTGAGGATGCGTCCGCACCGGAAGCTCAGCCTGGAGAAACTGTGTATGTGGCGTCTCTGGCGCCAGATGTGGCCGAGAGGATGCGTGCTGCCCAGAAGAAAGTTGTGCAGCTGAAAGATCAGGGTAAGGACGGACGCGGCACGTTCAGTATCAGTTTCGACGGGGGGTGTTTTGCAGGCGTCCGGCCCTCCGTGCTGCCACTACGCACCTTCCTGCGCTTTGAGCCGGACGGACCGTTCATCCAGATGGTGAGCACGGAAAATGTGCTGGACAACCTGGACGGTGAAACCGCCGATACGCTTCTCACTAAACTGGAGCCGTGCTCTTAAGCCGCCGTGCCGCCCACTGTCAGCGCTTCCATATGCAGGGTGGGCTGGCCGACACCGACGGGGACGCCTTGGCCGGCCTTGCCGCAGGTGCCGATGCCGGTGTCGAGCTTCATGTCGTTGCCGATGGCCTTGATGCGGGTCAGTGCATCGGCACCGTTGCCGATCAGGGTCGCGCCCTTGATCGGCGCGGTCACCTTGCCGTCCTCGATCATGTAGGCCTCGGTGCAGGAGAACACGAACTTGCCGTTGGTGATGTCCACCTGGCCGCCACCAAAGTTCGTGGCGTAGATGCCGTTCTTCACACCGGCGAGAATTTCCGCCGGGTCGCGGTCACCTTCGGTCATGTAGGTATTGGTCATGCGCGGCATGGGCTGATGCGCAAAGCTTTCGCGGCGGCCATTGCCGGTGGCTGCCACGCCCATGAGGCGGGCATTGAGCCGGTCCTGCATGTAGCCCTTGAGGATGCCGTCCTCGATCAAGACCGTGCGGGACGTTGGCGTGCCTTCATCATCCACCGTCAGCGAGCCGCGCCGGTTATCGAGCGTGCCGTCGTCAACGACGGTGACACCGGGCGACGCCACGCGTTCGCCCATCAGCCCGGCAAAGGCGGACTGGCCCTTGCGGTTGAAGTCGCCTTCAAGCCCGTGACCGATGGCCTCATGCAGCAGGATGCCCGGCCAGCCTGGCCCCAGCACCACGTCCATTTCACCGGCGGGGGCGGGGACGGCTTCGAGATTGACCAGCGCCTGCCGCAGCGCCTCGTCAGCGCCCGCCTGCCAGCTCTGGGTTTCGATAAAGCGTGTGTAGTTTTCGCGGCCGCCGGTGCCGAAGGAACCTGACTCC
>JANQMQ010000178.1 GCA_028279995.1 Candidatus Phaeomarinibacter sp.
AGACCCGTTGCTTCTCATCCACGCGCGTGGGGGCTTAGTCCCACGCCCATCCAGGCGCTGCCCTTGCCGCCAGAGCCGGGCCGGCCCCGGATGCCCTCAGCGGAAGGTGCGACCAGTATGAGGCCCCCAGAGAGACCGGGGATAGATTTTTGGATTTTTTTGCCGACCGCCGAAGTTCGACCCGCGTCAGCTGTTCGCTGCAGCAGCCTTGCGTTTCTTGTTGGCAACGCGCATCAGGTTCAGCGCTTCCACGCCGACTGCGAAAGCGACCGCAAAGTAGAGGTAGCCCTTCGGGATGTGGAACTGCAGACCATCCGCCACAAGCGCCATGCCGATCAGCAGCAGAAAAGCCAGCGCCAGCATCTTGACGGTTGGATGCCGTGACACAAAGGCACCGACAGAGTCTGCGGCAAACAACATGACGGCAATGGCGATAATGACCGCGGCCACCATGATCTCCACATCATTCGCCATGCCGACCGCGGTAATCACGCTGTCGAGAGAAAAGACGATATCGAGAATGGCGATCTGCGTGATGACGAAGGCAAAGCCTGCCTGTGCCACCTTGGCTTGCGTCAGTTCATCGCCTTCCACCGTGTGGTGAATTTCCATGGTGCCCTTGGCAATCAGGAAAGCGCCACCAAACAAGAGGATGAGGTCGCGAATGGACACGGCATGATCAAAGACCCTGAACAGGGGCTGGGTGAGCTGCATGACCCAGACAATGGAGAAGAGAAGCAGAATGCGGGTTCCAAGTGCCGCGCCCAAACCCACCCGACGCGCCAGCTGGCGCTGCTCCGGGGGTAAACGGTCTGCGAGAATTGAGATGAACACCAGGTTATCGATGCCCAGAACGATTTCGAGAATGGCAAGGGTCGCCAGGCTGGCCCAGGCGGCGGGAGACGCAAGAAGCTCGATCATGGGATGTCCGCAAACTGTTTGATGAGGCTGGGATCCGGTCCTGGATCGCGCAGGTCAGCCTAGACCTGCGCCCCGGCGCCGAAAAGACCCCAACCAAAGTGCGGTTAGTTGAAGGGGAACATGCCCCCAATCGCGTCTACCCGGCTGCCATCCCGTGACATGATCGGCAGGAAGAGCATTTCGTAGTCGACATGCTCGATGTTGAGGCCGGTCAGGTGCCCGCGCAGTTTTACAATCTCGTGGTCGTTGAAAACGCGCCGGTAAATGGTCCGCAGGTCGTCGGACATCTTGCCCCCGAAGAGATCGATTGTGCGTCCCGTTGCGGCGATACGAGTCCGCTCTTCTAGTTCGCTGCCAATCAGCCTGTATTTCACCAGACCTTCGTCTTCAGGCACCTGCTCCACAATGATCAGCCCAGGCGCAATGTCCTTTAGCTGCACGAGGTCAAAGTCATTGCGGTTGGGAAGTCCGGTATCGGCGCGCGCCACATCATAGTGGGCGAGCAGAAGCCGGTTCTTGGGGTGCTCAAGGGTTTCTATCTCGCGAACATCCCAATTGATGTCCACTGTAGCCGACGTTCTACTCATGAATACTAGCGCCTTGATATCAGACCGATTTACCCCCCTCCCAGCAGGGTTAATACGAAAGGCACGTATCTGCCCTTGTGCTTAGAAAAATGTAAGTGTGCCAAAATGACGCCCCGTCAATAACGGCCCGATTTGGCTCGTTTCCGACCTGAAATTAGTGCCGGATGGCGTCAAAATCAGATGTGCAGAACACGCCCGAAAGCATCCAGGACACTCTCATGCATGGCTTCTGAGAGAGTCGGATGCGGGAAGACAGACTGCATGAGTTCTGCTTCGGTCGTTTCGAGCTGGCGGGCAACCGTGTAGCCCTGAATCAGCTCGGTCACTTCCGGGCCGATCATATGCGCGCCCAGCAACTCGCCTGTCTTCTTGTCGAACACGGTCTTGATGAAACCGTCAGGTTCGCCGAGCGCAATGGCCTTGCCGTTGCCCTGGAACGGGAACGTCCCCACGCGCACGTCATGACCGGCTTCCTTGGCCTTGGCCTCGGTCATGCCGACGGATGCCACCTGCGGGCGGCAGTAGGTACAGCCGGGAATGTTGGAGGTGTCCAGCGGATGCACATCCTTGAGCCCGGCGATCTTTTCCACACACGCAATGCCCTCATGGCTCGCCTTGTGCGCCAGCCACGGCGGCCCGGTGAGGTCACCGATGGCATAGATGCCGTCAACGCCAGTGCGGCCGTAGCCGTCAACAACCACGTGACCGCGATCCACTTTGACGCCCGCTTCTTCAAGGCCCAGATCTTCCACATTGCCGGTGATGCCGACCGCCAGAATGACCTTGTCGAAGGTGTCCTTGGAGGACTTGCCGCCGGTTTCGATGGTCGCTGTCGCCGTTCCACCCTTCACATCAAGCGCTGCGACCTTGGCGCCCGTGATGAGCTTCATGCCCTGCTTCTTGAAGGCCTTGAGCGCAAACGCCGAGACGTCCTCGTCTTCCACCGGCAGGATGCGGTCCATCACTTCGACCACGGTCACGTCAGCGCCCATGGTCCTGTAGAAACTTGCGAACTCGATGCCGATGGCGCCGGAACCGATGACCAGCAGCTTCTTCGGCATCTCCTTGGGCACCATCGCCTCGCGATAGGTCCATACGGTTTCCCCATCCAGCTCAAGTCCCGGCAGGGAGCGCGCGCGGGCGCCGGTTGCCAGCACGATGTGCTTCGCGATCACGTCCTGCGTCTTGCCGTCATTGTCGACTGAGAGTTTGCCCTTCCCCGCGAGCTTTGCCGTGCCGACGATCACGTCGATCTTGTTCTTCTTCATCAGGAACGAAATACCCGACGACAATTGTCCTGCGACCTTGCGCGAGCGCTTGACGACTTTCTGGATGTCGAACGAGATATTGTCCGCAGACAGACCAAACTCGTCGAGATGCTGGAGGTGGTCATAAATTTCCGACGTGCGCAGCAGCGCCTTGGTCGGGATGCATCCCCAGTTCAGGCAAATGCCGCCCAGTTCGGAGCGTTCCACCACCGCCGTCTTCATGCCCAGCTGACTGGCACGGATGGCCGCAACGTATCCACCCGGCCCGGTACCGACGACGACGAGATCATATGACGAGGCCATGGGCAGGCTCTCCTAAAGCAACATGGTGAGCGGGTCTTCGATTAGAACCTTGAAGGCCTGCAGAAGCTGCGCGCCCAGCGCCCCGTCGATGGCCCGATGATCGCAGGACAGCGTCACGGTCATCATGGTGGCGGAGCCCAGCGTGCCGTTCTTCACGACCGGGCGCTCCTCCCCTGCCCCGACGGCCATGATGGCGGCCTGCGGCGGGTTGATGACGGCGGTGAAATTCTTGATGCCGAACATGCCCAGATTGGAGACCGAGAATGACCCGCCTTCATAGTCAGACGGCTTGAGCTTTTTGTCTTTTGCGCGGGCGGCCAGGTCCTTCACCTCGGCGGAGATCTGCGCCAGGCCCTTGGTGTCCGCCGCCTTGACGATGGGGGTGATGAGCCCGCCGTCCAGCGCCACGGCGACGCCGATGTCCGCATGCTTGTGCTTCAGCAGGGCGTCACCTGCGTACGACACATTGCAGTCGGGCACTTTCATCAGCGCCAGCGCAGAAGCGCGGATGATGAAGTCATTGACAGATACCTTGATGCCGTCCTTCTCGCCGCGCACATTCAGTTCCTTGCGGACCCGCAGCAGCTCATCCAGTTCGCAATCGATGTTGAGATAGTAATGCGGGAGTTCCTGCTTGGACTGGGTGAGGCGCTTGGCGATGGACTTGCGCATCCCGTCCAGCGGCACTTCCTCGTAGCTGCCTTCGTCGTAGTAGAGACGCGGGTCCGGCAGGGAGCCCACCATGCTGCTGCCGGACGATCCAGCCGCCGCTTTCTTCGGTGCGGCAGAACTGGCACCTGGCTTTGCGCTTTCCACATCCGCCTTGACGATGCGGCCATGAGGGCCGGAGCCCTTGATTGCCGAGAGGTCGAGGCCCTTGTCGGCGGCAATCCGCCGGGCAAGTGGACTTGCGAAGACGCGGTCGCCCTTTGGTGCCGATTGCTGCGCTGGTGCCGCAGCAGGCTGTGCGGCAGGTGCGGGATCATCTGCGGACACCGCTTCTGCCGCAGGTGCCTTGTCCGCCTTGGGCGCCGGGGCACCACCAGCATCAAAGCCCTCAAGATCAGCGGCGTCTTCGCCCTCTTCCAGAATGACCGCGACCGGTGTGTTAATGGCCACGCCCTCGGTCCCTTCGCCAACAAGAATTTTACCGACGGTGCCTTCGTCCACCGCTTCCACTTCCATGGTCGCCTTGTCGGTTTCAATTTCGGCGATGACGTCGCCGGAGGCCACCGCGTCACCTTCCTTCACCAGCCACTTGGCGAGGGTGCCCTCTTCCATGGTGGGCGACAGGGCGGGCATGAGGATGGGTATGGGCATGGGGCGCTGTTACCTGTAGGTGACGGCCTTGACCGCCTCGACGACTTCGGCAGCGCTTGGCAGCGCCAGTTTTTCCAGATTGGCGGCATAGGGCATGGGCACATCCTTGCCGGTCACCCGCATCACCGGTGCATCGAGATAGTCAAACGCGTCCTGCATCAGGATCGCGGAAATCTCCGAGCCGATGCCGCAGATGCTCCAGCCTTCTTCGACAGTCACGCAGCGGTTGGTCTTCTTCACGCTGTCGATCACGGCCTGCTTGTCCAGCGGACGGATGGTGCGCAGGTCGATGACCTCCGCATTGATGCCGGCCGCCTCAAGCTCGGGCAGTGCGTCCATCACATAGGTCAGGCTATGGGAGTGGGAGACGATGGTGACGTCCGTCCCTTCCTTCAGCACCTTGGCCTTGCCAATGGGCACGATCCAGTCATCCGTATCCGGCACATCAAAGGACTTGCCGTACATCACTTCGTTTTCAAGGAAGATCACCGGGTTCGGGTCGCGGATCGCGGCCTTCAAAAGCCCCTTGGCGTCTGCCGCCGAATAGGGCGCGATGACCACAAGGCCCGGGATGTGCGCGTACCAGGCCGCGTAATCCTGACTGTGCTGGGCGGCCACGCGGGCGGCGGCGCCGTTGGGCCCACGGAACACGATCGGGCAGCCGATCTGTCCGCCAGCCATGTAGCGTGTCTTGGCGGCGGAGTTGATGATCTGATCGATCGCCTGCATGGCGAAGTTGAAGGTCATGAATTCCACAATGGGCCGCAGATCGGCAAAGGCCGCGCCGACGCCGATCCCGGCAAAGCCATGCTCGGTAATCGGCGTATCGATCACCCTCCTTGCACCGAATTCCTCGAGTAGTCCCTGCGTCACCTTGTAGGCGCCCTGGTACTCAGCCACTTCCTCACCCATGACGAAGACGCGGTCGTCGGCGCGCATCTCTTCGGCCATGGCGTCCCGCAGCGCTTCGCGGACGGTGATGGATTTCAGGTCAACCCCTTCCGGCACATCCGGTTCCGCCATCTGCGATGTGACAGGCGCGGAGGGCGCG
>JANQMQ010000215.1 GCA_028279995.1 Candidatus Phaeomarinibacter sp.
TCCAGTCTCCCGACTTCAAGTTTCGGGTCTCCGCGCCTTCAATCTCCAGATGCGCTTCCCCTTCGAGGACACAGACCCATTCGTCCTGCGTCTGATCAAACCACCCGGTGTCCGGCGCTGTCTGGCCAGTCGAGACGATGCGCTCGATCCTGACATGTCCGGCGTCATGCAGCGTGCTGAACTGCTCTTCTGCGAGGGGTGTTTCGGGCAGGCCTGAGAACAGATTGCCGGTGAGGGTCATGACGTCCTGTGGAGCTGGTCTTCTTCCGCCTGCGTGTGGACGTGATACTTCGACAGCTCTGAGGTCTCCATGTCGAACTCCGGCGCGACCAGTCCGGCGGAGATCACCATCTTGGCGGCATCTTCGACGGACATCTCCAGCGTGATGACGTCCCGCCGGGGGACGAAAAGCAGAAACCCGCTGGTCGGGTTCGGCGTCGTGGGCAGAAACACGCTGACCATCTCTTCGTCCGCCCTCGCCTGAACCTCGCCCTTGGCGGCGGTCGTCACAAACGCGATGGAGTAGACACCCCTGCGCGGATACTCGATCAGCGCGACCTCGCGGAACGACTGCTGGGACTGGCTCAGTACCGTTTCAAAAATCTGCTTCAGTGCACCATAGATGTTGCGCACCAGCGGCATGCGCCCCACCAGCCGCTCGCCATAGCTCACCAGCGTGCGGCCAAACAGATTGGCCGTCAGCGCGCCCAGAATGGTCAGCAGCACGACGGCGATGATCAGGCCGAGGCCCGGCACCGTGAAGTCGAGATAGCGTTCCGGCCTGTACTGGTCAGGGATCATCGGGGTGAACCAGGCATCCACAAAGTCCACGAACCACATCACCAGGACGACGGTGATGGTCACCGGTGCAGCGACCACAAGACCGGTCAGGAAGTAGTTGCGCAGCCGCGACAGGATGCTCACGCGTTGCTTCGGCTCGATCAGATGTGGCTGTTCGTCGGTCATTATGGGGCTCTTTGTGCACCTGTGCAGATGCGACTCATGTGGAGATGACGCAGGGGCAGTCTAGCGCGCATCCAACCGACTGGTCATCCGCGTCATCAGGCCTAAAATGGGTCCCGAAAAAATATCAAAAGACAAATGATGCCGCGGGATCACCCGCAAGGCATCTGAGGGGAAACGTTCATGAAAGAGCCTGAGGGATATCGCGTTCGGCTGGAGCCGGAAGACGAGTACTGCCACGAGCCCGATGCGGCCTCCAACTACAATGAGAGCATGTATTTCAACATGTTCGATCCCGATCAGAAGATCGGTGGCTGGTTCCGTTTGGGCAATCGCCCCAACGAAGGCTATGCTGAGATGACCAACTGCCTGTACCTGCCCGACGGACGCGTGGCCTTCATGTATGCGCGCCCGAAGATTGACAGCAACAAGGAGCTCAATGCCGGCGGCATGAAGTTCGAGGTTGTCGAGCCTTTCAAGAGGCTGCGGGTGACCTATTCCGGCAAGGTGTGCGTCCTCACCGAACCGAACGAAATGGCGGACCCGGCCAAGGCCTTCAAGAACAACCCCATCGTCGATTGTGAAGTGGTGCTGAACTATGAGGGTGTGTCACCCATGTTCGGAGGCGAGACGGTCAAGGAGGACGGGTCCTCGCTGGAGATCGACCCGGAAAAGAGCTTCGCCAAGGCCCACTACGAGCAGCATATGGCAGCCTCGGGACATTTCATCATCGGCGATGAGCGCTTTGACGTTTCCGGCCACGGGTTGCGAGACAAGTCCTGGGGGCCGCGCTACTGGCAGGCCATCCACTGGTACCGCTGGCTGCCGATGAATTTCGGCGCTGATTTCGCGATGATGATTTCCATCGTGACCAATGCGGAAGGCCAGAGCCGCATGGGCGGCATGGTGCTGAAGGACGGCAAGTACGACATGATCGAGCATGCCGAGATCGACAGCGATTGGGACGAAAACTGGTACCAGACCGCCCTCACCGCCCGCATTACCACGGAAAGCGGTGCGGACTATCAGGTCGATGGCAAGGTGATGTCGCTGATCCCGCTGCGCAACCGCCGCAAGACGCCGGATGGTGAGGAAATGCTGACCCGCATCACCGAAGGCATGACCGAATACACGTGCAACGGTCAGGTCGGATATGGTCTGTCGGAGTATCTGGACCAGATCGTTGACGGTAAGCCTGTGAGTATCGCCGGATGAGCACAACAGATACACCCGAAAAGAGGCACGATCTGGCGGCCGGTCTTGAAACCGCGGTTGGACGCTCGCTTGCTAATGTAGACCTCGTTTCCGGTGTGCGCCGCCTGTCTGGTGGTGCCAGTCAGGAGACTTGGTCGTTTGACGCAATTGCCGGAACGCACTCCCACCCCTTGATCCTGCGCCGGGCCCCCGGCGGGACCACCAACAACAAGCGCGACACGGCGGTTCCATTGGCCACGGAGGCGGCGCTTATCCAGCTGGCTGAACAGCAGGGCGTGCCGGTGCCGCCCATCACGGTTGTTCTGAAAGACGAAGACGGCCTCGGTGACGGCTTCATCATGGAACGCATTGAGGGTGAGACCATTGCCCGCAAGATTCTGCGCGATGCAGAGTATGCTGATGCCCGGCCGAAGCTCGCCCGTCAATGCGGGGAGATCCTCGCAAAGATACATGCTGTACCGCGCGGAGACATACCAGACATTCAGGTCTCTCCCGCCCGCTCCGAGATCGACAAGTATCGCGATATCTACGCATCCATGAAGCACCCCCATCCGGTGTTTGAACTGGCGTTCCGTTATCTGGAAGACAATCTGCCGACGGACGAAAACCTGACTCTTGTTCACGGTGACTTTCGGAATGGAAATCTCATGATTGGTCCGGACGGCGTGCGCGCCGTTCTCGACTGGGAACTCGCACATGTGGGTGACCCGATGGAGGACCTGGGCTGGATCTGCGTGAACTCCTGGCGCTTTGGAGAAATCGATAACCCCGTCGGCGGCTTCGGTTCACGCGAAGACATGTTTGCGGGATATGAAGCAGCTGGAGGCGCACCGGTTGACCCGGAGCGGGTCAAGTACTGGGAGGTGCTGGGCACGCTCAAATGGGGGATCATGTGCATGATCATGGTGTCCGCTTTTTCCAGCGGCATGGACCGCTCCGTCGAGCGCGCTGCCATCGGCCGCCGTTCGTCCGAAACTGAAATCGATCTTCTCAATCTGCTTGCCCCACGGAAGGCTTGACCCATGCAGGACCAACCCGCTGCCCATGATCTCGTCACCGCGGTGCGTGAATTTCTTGAGAAAGTCGCCATGCCCAAGCTTGAAGGGCACGATGCCTTTCATGCCCGCGTGGCGGCGAATGCCCTTGCCATTGTTGAACGCGAGCTTGCGATTGCGCCCATGGACAATGCGGCTGAGCTGACCCGGCTGACTGGCCTGCTGGGGCATGATGGTGATCTGGTCGAACTGAACGAGGAACTGTGTGCTGAGATTCGTGCCGGCCGGATGACGTTGGAAACGCCCCACCTGGCGGACCATCTGTGGGCCACCACGCTGACCAAACTGTCAATTGATCAGCCCCGCTACGCTGCCTACAAACGCGCTATTGAAAGCACAGCATCTCTCGACGCTTAAACGCAATAAATCCAGCTAATGGAGACGCCCCATGATCATGATGTCCGATGACGGCCCCGTAGCCATTGTGACGTTCGAGAACCCGCCCATGGGTTACATGAACATGGAGATGGTGAAGGAACTCGACCGCATTGTCGCGGCCTATGAGACTGACGACAATGTGCGGGCCATTGTCTTCACCGGTGGCCTACCAAATGTCTTCATCCGTCACTATGACGTCGAGGAGATTGTCGCCGCGGGTGAATTTGTAAAATCTACCGGGCGTACGGTGGATGACATCGTGGAAAGTGCCAAAGGCGAGACAGACATCTCCACCCTGTTCAACCGCGTGGACAACTGCCCCAAGCCGACCATCGCCGCTATCAATGGTATGTGCATGGGCGGCGGGTTTGAGTTTGCCCTATGTTGCGATTTCCGGATTGCCGGTCAGGGCGCCTATACAATTGGTCTGCCGGAATCGAATATCGGTATTTTCCCGGGCGCAGGCGGCACCCAGAGACTGCCGCGGGTGATCGGTGAGGCACGGGCTCTGGAGATGATTTTGCGCGGACGGGTCGCAGGCCCAGAGGAAGCCGCCGATATTGGTCTGGTGCATCGGTTTGAAACCGGTGATGTGCTGGCTGCTGCCGTCGGACTTGGCAAGGAGCTAGCCCGGAAGACACCGCGCGCCCTGGCGGCGGCCAAGATGCTGGTCAAGTCAGCCACACAGACACCGCTGTTGGAAGGCCTTGCGACCGAGCGGGCGGAGTTCATGCGGCTGCTGGCGGATGACCCGGAAGCCATGGAGGCAATGCGCGCGTTTTTGTCCGGCGACGGAGAGATTGCCTGATGCGCGTCATGTGCCGCCTTGCCATGTCACTCGTGGCGCTTGTCATGCTGGCTTTACCAGCCCGATCGGAGACTGTGTTTCTCGATTTTGATCCAGGCCATTCGCATATCCTGTTCAGCGTCATGCACCTTGATCTGTCGCGGACTTATGGAGAGTTCGAGGCCTTTGACGGTCGTGTCGTGCTGGACGTGGACCGGCCGGAGAATGTGATCGTCGAGGTCACCATTGATGTGGCAAGCCTCGACAGCGGCCTTCCCGCCCGCGACGAAAATCTGATGGGTGGCTCCTGGTTTGACGTTGAGGATCATCCGACCATGACCTTCACATCGACGGGGCTGGAGAGAACGGGCGACAGCACAGGCGTTTTGACCGGCGATCTCACGCTGCTCGGTGTGACACGGCCCGTGACGCTGCATGTCAAGTTCAACGGGACGGCCAGCGATCCGTTTTCATCGCGGAAAACGCGCTGGGGTTTTTCCGCGTCAGGGGCTATCAAACGGTCTGAGTTCGGAATGGATTTTGGCCTGGGCTTTGTCAGCGATGATATCAATCTGATGATTGAGACAGAGCTGCTGCAAAGTGCTGATGAATAGCGTGGGCAGCCCGGCGGCATGACCGGGCGCCATGCAAACGACAGAATGGGAATAACGTGATGCTGCGATATCTGGCCTGGAGTGCGGCGGGACTTGTTGCTCTGCTGGCGGTTGGCGGGGTGCTTGCCTACCTCTTCCGGGGCGAGTTGATTGCCTACATGGTCAATCCGGGCGAGCCCTTCGCGGCCTTCACGCCGCCGCCAGCGCCCGATTATGAAACGCCCGAAGCCTGGGCCGCGCTGCCGGGCCGCGACGACACGGCGGATCTGAGCCCCCCGGGCATGTCACCGAGGGTGGCTGATGACGCCGCCAGCGTTGATGTTTTCTACATCCACCCCACCACCTACCTCACCAGTGATGGATGGAACGCCGCCATCAACAAGGAAGAGCCGCGCTACATCATCGACAATGCGGTGATGGCGCACCAGGCGAGCGCCTTCAACCTGGCAGGCCGCATCTATGCTCCGCTCTACCGGCAGGCGGGTATCTACGCCTTCATGGAACCCTGGGCGGAACTCGACGACCCGCAGGGTCCGCTGGCGCTTGATCTGGCCTATCAGGATATCGCCCGTGCCTTTGAAACCTATATCCGCCTGCACAACAATGGCCGACCGTTCATTCTGGCCGCCCACAGCCAGGGGGCCCTGCACCTCATTCGCCTGATGCAGGACTATCTCAAACGCCCAGACCTGAAGGCCCGCCTCGTGGCGGCCTATCCGCTCGGCATGTCGATGCCGGTGCATCTGTTCGATGATCTTCTGGCCCATGTTCCTCCGTGTACGGAACCGGACCAGATCGGATGTCTTGTGAGCTTCAATTCGTTCGGCCCGGACGGCAATCCGACCGTATGGTTTGAGCAGCAGCGCATCTGGGAAGGCAACGAACTGATCCCGGTCGCCGGCCGCCCGCTCAACTGCACCAATCCGCTCAGCTGGAAGGCCGACGGTGAGGTCGCTGAGCCGGATCTTAACAAGGGTGCGATCCCTTATGCAGCAGCGATGGCCGATGAGTTGCCGGTAACCAGTCTGGCAGACCCGCAGATGCTCGACATCTCTGTTCAATGCCGCGACGGCATCGCTTACATGGACAGGCTGCCGCCGGATGAGTTCGGAGAACTGGTTTTCGAAAACGAGGATTACCACGTTTACGACTACAACCTGTTCTACGGCTCGATCCGCGACAATGCCGCATTGCGCGCTGCAGCATATATAGCCCTCCAGTAGATATATGGGCGGTGTAACGCTGACATTTGTTGCACCGCACTCCTGCCCCGTTGGCGTTTGGCATCTGCAGCGCTAGGCTTTCATCCAAGGAAACGAGTCCGCGCTCAAATGACGGACCATCCGGGATGGAAGCAGCTCGGTTCCTGCCCAAAGCGGCGGAACCAAGGGGAGGAAGATCAATGAAGAAAACGACACCCAGACTCCGTCTGGCAGCGGCACTTGCAGCCATGGCGGCGCTATTCGGAGCCCCCTCCGCCAATGCCTTTACGGGCATTGAACCCTTCCTGGGCCAGTGGCTCGGCGAAGGCGTGACGGCAACATCCGGTGGGCTGGAGAATGTGGATTTCCGCGGCACTGATCTGGACGTGCAGATTTATCCCAAGGGTGCCACGGGCTTCATCGTCTCTCAGCGGGAAGTGCTGTGGTCTGCAGGCGAGGAAGAGCAGCATTCAATGACGCTTGTGTTCGATCCTACAAGCCAGCCGGGCGTCTTCGAAGCGCAGCAGGATTGCAACCCGGTCTCGCAGGTCGGCTGCGCCTGGGCCCGCATTGCTGGCGACACCCTTACCATCACCATGCTGTCCTTCAAGCGGTCGGACGAAGCCAACTACCGCGTCTACAAGCGGACACTGACGGACAATGGCCTTGAGCTGGCCTATAGCCACATGGTCGACGATGCAGTGGCGGAAAGCTTTGAAGGCTTTGCAGTGCGCCAGATCAACTAGCGTATCCAAGCAGACAAAAAAAGCCGGGGAGCAATCCCCGGCCTTTTCTATTTGAGTATGTGGGACGTGTTTACGCCCCATGCGCACCGATGATCGAGACCGAGCACACATTCTGCGACGGTGAGCCGCCGAGATTGTGCGTCAGGCCGATCTTCGGGTCGGCCAGCTGGCGGGCGTCGGCGCGGCCCTGCAGCTGCAGATACATCTCGTAGAGCATCCGCAGGCCGGACGCCCCAATCGGATGGCCGAAGCATTTGAGCCCGCCGTCGATCTGGCACGGCACCTGACCGTCAGCATCGTAGAACCCGTCCATGACGTCCTTCACCGCGCCCCCCTCGGGCGAAATGAACAGATCTTCCATGGTCACAAGTTCGGTGACGGAGAAGCAGTCATGCACTTCCATCATCGAGACTTCCTCGCGCGGCTTCTCGATACCGGCTTCCTGATAGGCCTTCTTGGCGGCAATGCGGGCCGTGTGGAAGTAGGAGCCGTCCCAGGAATTGTGCTGGCTCTCAAGACCATTGGAGACGGACAGCTGCAACGCCTTGACCGTCACGATGTCATGCTTGCCCATGGCCTTGGCGATTTCTGGCGTCGTGACGATGGCAGCAGCCGCGCCGTCAGACACACCGCAGCAGTCAAACAGCCCCAGCGGTTCGGCAATCATCGGCGCGTTGAGCACCTGCTCTTCTGAAACTGCCTTCTGCAAATGGGCCTTGCCGTTCTTCGCGCCGTTTTCATGGCTCTTCACAGACACATGCGCGATGGCCCGCTTTAGGTCATCTTTCGAGACATTGTGCTTTGCCCGATAGGCCGAAGCGAGCTGGGCGAAGTTGCCCGGCGCTGATCCGGTGGGGGACCACTGCGGAATGAGTGTGCCCATGTTGCCCGTCGGCAGGCCACCATAGCCTGTGTCCTTGAGTTTCTCGACGCCAAGTGCCAGCGCAATATCGCACGCGCCGGAAGCGACGGCATACACAGCGCCGCGGAACGCTTCCGAGCCCGATGCGCAGAAATTTTCAACACGGGTCACCGCGATGTTCGGCAGCTTGAGGGCTACAGAAAGCGGCGTACCGCCTTTGCCGGTGCCGATTTCATCAATGTGGGTGGAGAACCATGCGGCATCCAGCTGCGTCGGCTCCACTCCTGCATCCTGCATGGCTTCGAGATAGGCTTCGACCATCAGGTCTTCGGGATCGCTGTCCCACCGTTCGCCGAACTTTGAGCAGCCCATGCCCAGAATGGCGACTTTGTCCTTGATGCCGCTTGCCATATTGCGTGTCCTCCTTGGTGGGCCGGTTTGTGAGGCCCTGTTTCAGTTCGAATGCCTAGGTGCGCCTAGAATACTCCCAAGCGCCTGTAACCAAAAGCCCGGCCAGAATGCCGGTGTTCTTGACGAAAAGCTGCGCCTCGGCGAGTACGAGGTCCTCAGGCACGGCCCAGAAATTGTGAACGCCGATATTGATGGCGAGCGTCAGCGCCGCCAGTGAGAACGCT
>JANQMQ010000110.1 GCA_028279995.1 Candidatus Phaeomarinibacter sp.
TCGCTTGCAAGGAACAGGGCCATATTGGAAATCTCTTCCGGGCGTCCGGCGCGCTTCTGGGGGTTGATCTGGCCGATGCGGTCTTCCGATCCGCGGCCACGGGCCATGTCAAAAATCGGTTTGGTCATGCCGGTCTCGATGAGGCCGGGGCAGATGGCATTGATACGCACGCCCGTGCCCGCCAGATCATAAGCCACGGTCTGCACCAGCGAGATGACCCCGGCCTTGGAGGCTGAGTACGGATTGCCGCCGGCATTGGCGCGTATCCCCGCCACAGACGCCGTACATATAATGGAGCCCTGACCATTATCGATCATGTAGGGACTTGCGTGCTTCACATAGAGAAACGGGGCAATGAGGTTGATCCGCAGGATCTCTTCCCAGTAGTCCGGCGTTTGTTCGTGCAGCGGTACATAGCCGCCGGAGATGCCGGCATTGGCGAAGACGATGTCGATGCCGCCATTGGCATCCACGAAGCCGCGGACGGACTGGGACACGTAGTCTTCGCTGGAAACGTCGCCCACTTCTGCCGTCATCCGGTCGCGGCCCTCGACGGTTTCCGCAACGCCGTCCGCGTTGAGGTCAACGGCAAGGACCGTCGCCCCTTCTTCTGCAAAGCGGCGGGAGGCGGCGCGGCCAATGCCTGAGCCTGCTCCGGTGACAATGGCGCGTTTTCCTGTGAGGCGTCCCATGTTTCTTTTTCCTTATGTCTGCGAATATCTAGTCGCGTGGGTATTCCACGATTGTGAGCGTATTGCCACCGGGATCCTTGAAGTGCGCGAGGGTGCCGCCCCAGTCTTCCTTGTGGGGGCCGTTGGTGAACTCAACACCCTTGCCGCGCAGCTCCTGATAGGCGGATGCCATATCCGGCACTTCGAAGGACACACCGGTGAAGCGCCCCGTCAGGGTCGGGTCATCACCGACGGGCTCGAGAATAAGCATGATGCCAGCATCCAGAACGGCGAAACCGCCATCCTCGGAGATGACGCGAACGGGCAGACCCAGCATGTCCCGGTAGAACGGCAGGGAGCCTGCAATATCGGGAACAAATATCCGGTAGCCACTGATCTTGAGGTCACTCATGGACTGTCTCCTGACGCCTGTGCCGGCGCTTATGTGTGCTCAGGTCTTGCACGCGATGAGCAGCGTTGTTGTCTGGGAGAACACGGTGTCGCCTGTTTGATTGACAAGCGTGTGACGGTTCTTGATCACACCGCGGTCCGGCTTGGAGGACGAGGGCCGTTTCTCGATGCACTCGATGGTCAGGGACAGGACGTCATCGAGACAGGCTGGCTTGTGGAAGCGCACCTCGTCATAGCCGAGCGCACCGATGACAGCAGTTTTGTGCGGCAGCGCCTGCGCAAGCTTCAGCACCACCGCCTGAATGTGGGTGCCGCAGGCAGTCAATGTTCCGTAGACAGATTTCTTGCCCGCTTCTTCATCCACATGAAACGGCTGTGGGTCCCACTTTTGCGCGAAGGAGACAATCTCGTCGCGGGTCATCTCGTAGGTCTGCGCAATGGGCCACTGCTCGCCCAACTCAAAATCATCGAAGTAGCGCACGTCAGTGCCTCGTCATTCTTTCAAACGACCGGCACTCTAGACCTATTTGGCGGCAAGTTCGCGATCTACTTTCCTGTCGCCGCGCATGGTCGCATGGAGGAGGCCCTGAACACCGAGCCATCGCAGCGGTTCGGGCGGCAGCGGGAAAACCCGGCGATTGAAAAGGGTCAGTTCTTCCGGGGGGTTACCGCACATGGCGAGCGCCATCGAACTGCCAAGCCGATTGGCATGGGCAATGCCATGACCATTGTACCCGAGGCTGTGGTGGATGTTCCTGTGACGCCCGGTCGTGCCGCACAACGGCAGGAAATCGAGTGTCATGCAGATCCATCCGCCCCAGAACCGGTCAATGGACACATCCGGAAGCTCCGGGAACCGCACCCGAAAGAGATCATCGAACTGCCGGAACGTGTCGGGCTGGTGGCCGTCAGCAAGGCCACTGCCATACTGGTACTGAACCCACTTCGATCCGCCTGTGATGCGGTTGTCGGCGGTGAGGCGATAGTTCTCCAGAGACTCATGGGCCGTATAAATGCCCGCACGACCGGTCCAGTTGAGACGGGCGATCTGTTCTTCGGTCAGAGGCTGGGTGCGGAACTGGGTCACCCGAAGGGGAAAGAGCTTGCTCTTCATCCGGCCGAGCGAGGGCACTGTGTAGGCATTTGTTGCGAGGAGCACCTCGCGGGCGGTCACGCTGCCATGGTCGGTCGTGACCGTTGCAGGCATGTCTTCACGGATATCTCGGACGGGTGTGTTTTCGTACACGCGGACGCCTGCCTTGAGGGCGGCTTTCCGAAGCCCCCGCGCGAGCTTGCCGGGATTGAGCACGCCTCCCACATTTTCCTTGATGCCGAACGGGAAACTGCAGGGAAGCCCCTGCTGGCGCATTTCATCTTCGCCGATGAATGCCATCTCGACGCCGGCGTCCTGGGCGATACCGGCGGCCTTGACCAGTTGGTCTCTCTGGGATGGGTGGACACCGGCAATGATGTTGCCGACTTGCTCATAGTCGCAGTCGATGTCATGCCGCCGGATCAGGGCTTCGGTATCGTGGACGGCTTCGTCAGAGAAGCGGGCCAGGGCCGCTCCGCGTTCTTTTCCAAACGTCTTCAGGCAATAGACAATGTCGCGCCCTACCGTCGGCGTCAGATGACCGGCGTTGCGGCCACTGGCACCTGCGCCGCAGAAGTCAGCCTCCAGAAGCACGACATCGCGCCCCTGCTCTGCAAGGGTGATGGCGGCAGACAGGCCCGTGAACCCGCCACCGATCACGACAACATCTGCCTTCACGTTTCCGCTCAGGGACGGCTCAAGGCTTTCTGGTTTTTCGGCCCAGATACTGAACGGTTCAAATCGCGCATCCATCCCGGCAGCCCTTTTTTATGATCATTGCTCACTTTTAATATTATCATTGATCATGTTTTTCAAGCCACTAGATTCTGTCAGGTCATTGCAGGAGCACATCTGAGAATGGACACCGTCCAACCGCGCAGGAAACCCAAGCAGGCCAGAAGCAAGGCACGCTACGACCTGATCCTTTCGGTAGCGCGGAAACTCATCAGCCAGCAGGGCAATGACGCGGTGAGTGTGCGTGACATTGCCGGTTCCGCGGACATTCCGATCGCGTCGATCTACCAGTACTTCCCAGACAAGAACGCAATTCTGTGGGCGCTGGTCGAGGAGCGGCTGAGTGACTTTGAACATGTGGTGGAACGTCGGCTGTCGGATGCTCAGACACTCGATGAACTGACTGACGCCAGCAAGGAACTCTTCTGGACGTTTGCAGACCTGTTCAGACAGGACCCGGCACTTGCGCAGATATGGCGGAGCATCCAGGCGAATGTCACATTGCGCGAGCTTGACCGCAGCTATACGGAGCGCCTTGCAGAACATTATGTGATCAATGCGAAGCGGCTCGACTCATCACTCAAGGCCGGTGACCTGCGGGACTTCGCCATTCTGGCGGGCCATCTGGGGACGGCGGCTGTTCAGGTCGTGCAGGATATGAGCGCAAGCAAACGCAAGCGCACCTTCAGCATGTTCGTGGACATGGTGTTCACTTATCCACGAGA
>JANQMQ010000243.1 GCA_028279995.1 Candidatus Phaeomarinibacter sp.
GGTGGAAGGGGGCTGAAAGTCCTTCAGCTCAGGCTTCGAGCCTGACCCGCCAGATATTTCGTTCACCATCTGTGACAGGGCCGAGCCAGCGTCGAAATCCAGAAGGGCCTGTGCACTTAGCGGCGCGGAGATTGCATTTCCCTGTGCCTGATCGAATCCAAGTGAGGGCAACAGGGCAACCGTCTCCGCCGTTTCGGCGCCGACGGCTGTGGTGCGCATCTGGTGGGATGAGGCGTATTCAAGCCGGCTGCGCATAAGTCCCAGGCCGGTTCCTTCGATCCGGCTGGCAAACTGGATTATGGCGCGGCCGCCGATCTTGAACTCCTGAAAAGAGCCCGGATCAAACAGGTTGGACTCGGGGTCGGTGAAGTCGATCAATGGTTCCTGTGAGCATTCCAATGCCAGCCCGACGCCAATGGCGGACAGGGCGTTGATCGTATCGCGTGCATGTTCAGGTTCGGCGGCCAGTCCACGTTCGGGAAGATCGATGACTAGACATCGCGGGTTCAGGTTCGCAGCGCTCAATGCGAGTTTTATTGAGACGGGCAGGGAGCCGTCAGCTAGCTCTTCCGGCGCCACGTTGATGGAGACCGAGAGGGTTTCGTTGCCTGATCGCCAGCGGCTGAGTTGCGCAATGGCTTCGCTCAGGACGAAGCGGGTCAGTTCCTGATTGCGGCCTTGCCGTGAGAGGACAGGCAGAAACAGGGCAGGTGGGATGACCCCAAACTGAGGATGCTGCCAGCGCGCAAAGCTCTCCACGCCCACGAGTGTGCGTTCTGCCAGGTCGATTTTCGGCTGAAAGACGAGGCGGAACTGCCGTTCGGCAAAGGCCTCGTCGATCTCCTTGTTGGTGAGGCGGAAGGAATTGCGATACATGACTGTTCGAAGCCCTTTTGCACCGGAAGTGGTCGTTCAAACGACCACGCAGAAACTGACCGGTTGAAAGCTACAAAACAAAAGTTAACGGGCGCTCATGGTTCGCGCTGCAATCGCGGTGCGATCTTAAGGTTTCAGAGTGCTTGAGGGAGAAGGCCAATCTATGTCTGAAAAAGCTGAAAAACCGCTGATTCCTGCAGCAACCATCCTCATGCTGAGGGATGGGGATACGGGTCTGGAAGTCTTTATGGTCGTGCGCCACCATCAGATTGACTTCGCTTCCGGTGCGCTTGTCTTCCCGGGTGGGAAACTTGCGCCGGGCGATGTGGAGCCGGAGGTGCGTGACCTGTGTGATGGCGCGGATGGTCTCGACGACACGCTGTTGGCATTGCGGGTCGCGGCTATTCGCGAGGCATTCGAAGAGTCGGGTGTTCTCCTGGCACGCGATGACAGCGGCGAGCTCATCGGTGGGGCCAGACTGTCCAGTCTTGAGGCGGACAGACCGCTGTTGGACAAGGGGACGCTCAAGATTGCTGACTTCCTGACACGCGAGAAACTTCGGCTGGCCTGTGATCTGCTGGAGCCATATTCGCATTGGGTGACGCCAAAGATGATGCCCAAGCGCTTCGATACCCATTTTTACCTGGCAGTGGCACCGTCAGACCATGTTGCCATGCATGACGGGTCTGAAGGAGTGGATTCAGTCTGGATCAATCCGGCTCAGGCGCTTGAGGAAGCAAAGGCAGGCAAGAGGACCGTCATTTTCCCGACACGGATGAACCTGGAACAGCTTGCTGAAAGCAAGACGGTTGAGGAGGCTTTTGCCGCCGCCAAGGCGCGCACGATCGTGACTGTCGAGCCGCAGGTGGAAGACCGGGATGGGACGATGATGCTGACCATACCAGCTGCTGCCGGCTACAGCCTTACCGAAATTGCCATGAACGACATGACCTAGCGTTTTCGCTCTAGGATTTGGGCGTCACGATTTCATTGGTTCGGGCGCGCAGTTCTTCAGCGAGGGCGGCAGCGACTTTGGGCGAGTGTGTCTTGTCGCGCGCTGTGCGAATGGCATCGACATGCGCTTCCACGAGTCCGACATTTGCCGGGCCGTGATTGCCGGGAGACGTAAGAAGCGTGATCAGGCTGGTGGCGAAGACGTCCGCGTCTTCACAGCCCCCGGGCGTTGCCAGCCCCTTGATCTCCATCGCGGAAATGGTCAGGGCCTCAAGCGCAGCCTTTTTCTTCGGCGAAGCGGCGAAGGCAAGACGGTGCTGATGCAGCTGGTCGATTTCATCATGCAACCACTGTGTGCACTCATGGGCCATTTCGCTCAGCGCCTTGTTCGCTGAGGCAAGCGGATTCTTGATACTGGGCTTGTCCGTCGCCAGCTTGGCCCGCAATACATTTGGCGGGGTAATGAATTCGATTGGTCTTTGAGCTTCCTTGGCCATGGGTTTATGCGTCACCACCGTCAGGCGGCGTCTTCCTCCATGTCGTCCAATTCAAAAACATCTGCCTGTTTGTCGGGATCTTCGCGGCGCTCAGGACCTTCATAGAAGGAACTGTCCTTGCGGCGGCGATCCGGGCCGAAGAATTCGTTGGTTCGTACAAAGGGGCGCGGATTGCCAATGACCATGTGCAGGCGGGATAGGAGGCCGCGTGGTGTCACCGGCTTTGCAAGGTACTCGGTCACGCCAGCTTCACGTGCCTGCAGGAGGTTCTGCATCGTCGTATGGGCCGTCAGCATGATGACCGGCACGTAAGGGTTCGGGACGAGGTCACCGGCGCGGATCTGCTTTGTGAGGGCGATACCGTCCATGGGCTTCATCATCCAGTCGACGATCAGAACGTCAACCTGGTGCTTCTGCAGCATGCTCATGGCCTGCCTGCCGTCGGCGGCATCGTGGATGGCCTGGCAGCCGAATGCGTAAAGGATCTTGCGCACGAGCTGACGCATATGGGGGCTGTCATCAACCACCAGTACATTCAGACGTGAAAAGTCGTAGGCGTTCATGTTCTTGTTTGTCCGACTTGCATGCCACGTGCACTTCTTGCGCGATGGCGGGCATTCTCACATGTCCGGGTTAATGACCGTTAAAGTCTAACCCTCGTGAGGGCCGGATTTGGTCAGTTTGAAGACCAAGGGTGCGCCTATCACAACCATGGCAATGCGCAGCACATGCATGGCAGAGACAAATGCCGTGTCGATTGCCAAAATAAGGCTGATCAAGGCCATCTCGGCCAGTCCGCCTGGCGCAAAGGACAGGACAAGAACTTCCACCGGACGCCCCAGAAGATCAGCAAAAACGTACGCAGCCAGAGCGGCGGCCAACACCATCAAGATTCCGGAAACCATGCCGGCCGAAATGATCCTGCGGGCGTCATTCAATGTCAGGCCGGCAAATCTGCACCCGATTGATGCCCCGACAACCACCTGGGCGGCGGCAACGATCTCCGCCGGTGGCTTTGCGCTGGAAAACCCGGCCAGGTGCACAGACGCGCTCAGGACCATGGGGCCGATGAGCGCTCCTGCAGGAATGCGGCTGATGCGGCCCAGTGGAACGCCGAGTATGGCGCACCCGCTCAGCATGAGTGCCTCATAGAGTGGAATATCAATTAGAGACCCCACGTCGCGGGGAAGGGCAGGTATCTCCAGTCCTTCGACGACCCGGAAATAGACGGGGATTGTGGCCACGACCATCAGGATGCGGGTTGCATGAATAAGCGAGATCGTCCGGATATCTGCGCCTAGTTCATGCCCCATGATGGCCATCTCGGACAGACCGCCTGGCGTTGCTGAAAAATAGGCAGTGGTTGCGTCGTATCCGGCCCCATATCGAAACACAGCGAACCCGATACCCGTAACGACGGCGATGAAGCCCGCCAGCACCAGTACATCCGGCCACCACCCGGGCATCTGGTAGAGCAGGGCGAGTGTAAACGCGCTGCCGAGCATCACACCGAGAACCGCAATCATGGTCGTGCGCAGCCAGGCGTACACACCGAGCTGCACAAGGCCTGCCATGGCGACGCCTGTGGTCACGAACATGGCGCCGAGCATCCATGCCAGCGGCGCGCCCGCGATTGCGAACAGGCCGCCGCCCAGACTTGCAATGATCAGAGTCGTTGCAACGATCCTGAAGGACGGTGTCTCTGACCCAGGCAGTGCCAGGCCCCCGGCAGCGACAGCCGACAGGCTATCGACTGACGGTTTGATCTTGGTCACGGGAGAAACTGCTCCGCGATGATGCGTTCGTCGAGATTTCGATCGCGATCAAAGAGCATATGGAGGCTGATATCGGATGCCTCCTCGATGCGCGCATTGCGGACAGACCGGAATTCCTGATGATCAGCAACTGCACTCACCGGCCGTTTGGGCGCTTCGAGTACTTCTATCTGGACGCAGGCGTTGTGTCTTAGCAATGCCCCCCGCCAACGGCGCGGCCGGAATGCGCTAATGGGTGTAAGGGCAAGTAGCTGTGACCCCAATGGCAGGATCGGCCCGTGTGCAGACAGGTTGTAGGCCGTGGACCCGGCCGGTGTTGCGACCAGCAGGCCATCGCAGACGAGCTCATCCATGCGCGTCTTGCCATCGATGACGATGCGGAGTTTCGCAGCCTGATATGTCTCTCGCAGCATGGAAACTTCATTGATGGCCAGCGCCT
>JANQMQ010000246.1 GCA_028279995.1 Candidatus Phaeomarinibacter sp.
GGCGATCGATACCAGTCTTCGGACCATTCCGCAGACGTGAAGTCCCAACCGATAGGGAAGGGATTCAGTTCCGCGCGAATATCCGCCAACTCGGTAAGGTCGCCCGTCTCGTCATATTCTGTTGCAAACTCCGAGGCGCTTTCAGCGATGGATGTGCGCAGGGATTCATCAGCCCACAGAGCTTTTGCAACCTGAATAGTGTCCGCATTGACAGCAGCAACGAGTGTCAAAGCTATCGCGAATGACAGGGCCTGGGTCCATCGTTTGTAAACGCCGGCACCACGCTCCATCATGTCGTCAAACCACAGGCCCAGCTCGTGTCGGTACTTGGCGATATCGTCTTCGGCGTCGCGCCCAATGGCTACCAGTACGGCTTTGATGTTTGACTCTGGTAGTGCATCGATTGCCGTGCTGACTTCAGCCATGGTGAGGCTAATATGGCTGTCTTTTTTCGGCGAGATGGCTTCTAGAAATACGGCGACGAAGGTTCGTGTCGGCAAGTAAGACGGCCCGACGCGGCCTGAAGCGCTGGATGCTGCTTTTAGAAGCTTCGAATTGGCAAACAGGTCAAGAAGATCGTGATCATCGATAATGGCGGCAAGACCAGATCGCAGATTGCGCGCCCGCAATTTGCCCACCGAGGCAATCATCTCGGCTGCGAAGGTGCAGATCAGCGCCAGCAGCAGATACATCAGGATTAGACCTAATACGACGTCAATGATCGCTCCGCTCGCCATTGCCACCCCCTGACCAAAGAGCGAAAGGCCTTCTTAGAAAAGCATTATGTCGAGTAAGGCCTCTTTCTGCTACCTAAATCTCGTTTAAGTAGTTTTCTTCCAGAAAATCTGACTTGTACAGCACGTTTTGCTTCGGAATGGGCGAGAAAACACAACCAAATAGACTCAATACGGGTAATTTTTTGACAACCGGGAACAACCCGGTAAGCTCAGATGAATATTCAAACAAGTCGCTGCGTGGGGGGTAGCCGACGGTGAATACGATTTATATCGCCCTTGGTCTGCTGGTGGCCGTCGTCGTGGGCTTAGTCTCCTTTAGCGTTGCGTCTTACAATCCATGGACCTGTGCGCCAATGGTTCGGGCCGTTGGTATTGGGCCTACGGGGGGTGCCGGTGAGCTGCAGTGTGAGTTGCAGAAGTATGACTTCAGTAGCTTGCCGCCTTCAGAGCTTTATGCCCTGGGCAACGACTATCTGGGGCAGGGCAAACCGGACATCTCGCTCGTTTTCTGGGAAGAAGCCTGGCGCAAAAACCATGGACCCTCGGCTCGCGCCATAGGCGAAATGCTCGACCCAAACATTTGGGGAACCCAGCCCTCAGCTTTCACGAAGCCCAGCGTTGATGACGCCCGCAAATGGTACCAGCGCGCGGTCGGAGAAGGCGATATTGATGCCGCTGCAGCACTAGCTGCGCTTCCATAGTCCACACTGTCTCTTACCGCTCGCGTGATGCGCTGGTAGAGCAGCGTTCCGCGAAGCGGCAGTCGCGGAGTTCAAGAATGTTTCTGGTATTGCCTTTAAACTCCTTCCCGCACTGCATCTCACCAGTGCGGATGCGTCCTGTTTGGGTAGCATTCGTCGCTGTCCTGGTATTCATGCTGGTGCCACAGTCCGACGTGCATGCGCAGCAGGTACCACTTTTGATGGAAGGCAAGACCACCCTCTTTCAAAGGGTCCTTGTTCGGCCAGGCACCCCACTGGTTGATCAGCCAGGAAACAGCGCGCCTGCGAACGCCGAACCGCTTCCCCCCTTGACCCTCATGCATGTCTACAAGCGCGTCGACTACAAGAACCGCGAGTGGCTTGAGGTCGGCCATGGGAGCCGCGGGCCAACAGATGGATGGATAGCTGCGGACAGGGCCATTGACTGGGATCAAAGCTTGATCCTGGCGTTCACGTCGCCAGCCAACAGGGAACGCAGTTTGCTGTTCCGGCAAAAAGAAACGCTGGTGTCCCTGATTGAGAGTGAAAATGTTGGCAATGAGGCACGCGGATACCGCTCAACGGCAACTTCAGGTGAGGTGCCTGACAATTACGCTGTTTCCGCGGTCGAGCCGGCGGAGGACATCGATATCAAGGAGAATTTTTACCTCCTTCCAATCCTCCAACATGATGAAGCGTTTTTCGAAGACGGGTTTATCTCCAAGGTCCTGCAGGTCGCAATCGTCAATGCTGATGAAGATGCGGATGTGCCGCTTGGACTGCCGCCCGCAGAAGAGCCTGAGCCGCAACCTGTTGCAGCGCCTGAACCTATCATGCCGTTATCGGACCTGCCGGCTCCCGACCTTGGGCCCGAGCCGGAACGGCCGGACTATGTAGCACCAGCAGCGCCAGTGCTACCGGACATTGAGTACCGCCCCTTCAAAGCCGGCGTAGTATTCGTTGTTGATACAACCACATCCATGGAACCCTATATTGAGCGCACGCGCGAAGCCGTGCGCCGCATTCATACTCGGCTGGCGAACTCCGAGAACGGCGAGAACATGTGCTTTGGCATCGTCGGCTTCCGGGACAATGTCGAAGTTGCTCCTGCCCTTGGGTATGTAACCAACATCCATCTGCCGCTCTCTTCAGGTTGCTCACGGGAAATGTTTGAGAGCCGCGTTGGCGACGTGCGGGCTGCAACGACTTCCAGCAAAGACTTTCAGGAAGACTCATATGCTGGGACGCTCACATCGCTGACCGACATGAATTGGAGTGACTTCGACGGGCGCTGGGTCATCCTTGTGACCGATGCTGGTGCGCGGCCCTCTACAGACCCTCTTGGCCGAACAGGCCAAGATGCAGCCCAGATCAACATCCTTGCCCGCGAGAAAGATATCGCCATCACGGCGCTACACCTCAAAACTCCTTCTGGGCGCGGCAACCATGAAAAGGCGGAGCGCCAATACAAGAGCCTTTCGTTCAATCCTATCTCAAACGGTCCTTTGTATTTTGGCGTGCCTGACGGCGACATTGATGCGTTTGGAAACACGCTTGATGATCTAGCTGGCCTCGTAGCAAGCGATGTCTCTAAAGACCTGCGGACCATTCGCGAACAGGATATCGCCCGCAATGAAGAGGCCCGTCGCACGGTCGAGTCGGAGTATGAGCGCGCGGTTTCAGCAGCGCGCGAACAATACGAACGCGAACAGGAGCGTTATCAAGCAGAGCTTGCCGAACGGGAGCGAAAGTTACTCAGCCATCAAGAAGCACAAGCTCAACGCGAAGCAGAACTGATATTGGCACAGCAACAGCAAGAAGCACCAACAGCTCCCGCACCACCGGTGTCCGTGACACCGATCAATGAGTTATCGGAAGAAGAGAGGGAGTTTCGCAATCGGCTGGCGCTGCAAAATCGCGCCATGCGTCTTCAATACCTTGGACGCGCCGCTGGTACTAAAGCACCCCCTCTCTTTGAGGCCTGGATTGCAGACGTCGCGCTTGAAGATCCCGCTATCAAATCCGTTGATGTCCGCGTCCTTCTCACACGCAACCAGCTTGGTGATCTGCAAGAAGCCCTCAAGCGGATCGTGGAAGTTGCGGAGCGAACACGAACCACGGCCAGCGAGTTTTTCTCGCAGCTGCAAGAGGCAGCTGCATTGATGAGCCGAGACCCCTCTCAGGTCGGAGTTGCACAGGTCAGCAAACTGTCTGACCTTGGTGCACTAGGCGAGTATCTTGATGGATTGCCATACAGATCGAAAGTCCTCGAAATTGATGAGGATACATGGTTGAGCTGGAGCTTCGGCCAGCAACGCGAATTCCTGGATGAACTCGAGTCCAAGATTGAAAACTACGATCAGTTCCACGCTGACACAGATTTGTGGGTGTCGTTGGATGGCGGACGCGTACCCGGTGATGCAGTCTATCCTGTGCCCCTGGAAGCGCTGCCATGATCGCGCCAGCCGTCACACCCGTTTTTAGTATCCGCGACTTAAGCAAGACGCGAGAAAGAGCGGGTCATCGGTTTGAACTGAGCATTCCAAATCTGGTGTTGGCGCCTGGCGATGCCGTCGTGGCACGTGGGCGCAGTGGTAGCGGTAAGAGCACGATGCTCGACCTTCTCGCCATGACACTGCAACCCACCCAGTGCGGGCAATTTCATTTTGCCTACCGGGGTGGTCCGATCATCGACGTCTGTAAACTCTGGTGCCAGAAGCGTCAGGGGCTTGCCAGCCGTATCCGCGGTGAAAGTGTCGGCTACGTTCTGCAAACGGGAGACCTGCTGCCGTTCCTCTCTGTCAGGGAAAACATCGCACTCCCGATCAGGATGTTCGGTGGCGACGATAGCGAGGTGAATAAACTCGCAACCCGCCTTGGTATTGATCACCTGCTGGGCAAAAAACCGTCACAGATATCCGTTGGAGAGCGCCAACGAGCCGCCATCGGGCGCGCATTGGTACACCATCCGGCAGTCATACTCGCTGACGAGCCGACCGCATCAGTCGATCCTGTCTCTGCTGATGAAGTCTTCTCACTTCTTCTCAGTATCGCGCGGGATTTTGGCGTGGCGCTAATTGTTGCCAGCCATGATTGGGAACGATTAGACGCGCTTGGATTGCCGGCACTCGAACACTCCGTTCGGGAAAACGACGGCGTCATTCAATCCCAATTCTGGAACTAGGTGAGCACGGTGGCGCTGCAGGCAATCTCACTATCGTTTCAGGAAATGCTGCATGAGTGGACAACCGCCTTGTGTTTCATGTTGGCGCTCCTGTCAGTACTATTGCCACTCTTGATCCTGTTCGGCCTCAAGTTTGGCCTCATCGACACACTTGCCCAAAGGCTCATCGGTGACCCCCGCAGCCGGGAGGTAATTGGCGTTGGCAGCGGATACTTTACGAATGAATGGTTCCGCTTGGTCGCACAGCGCGCCGACGTAGGTTTTGTACTTCCAAATACGAGATCGATTTCCGCTAGCTTTAACTCACTACGCAACACCAGCGGCGGAGAGGTGCTTCGCGGTGTTCAGATGCTTCCAACCGGATCTGACGATCCGCTTCTCATTGGCGCGCTCGAGCAAGAGCTTGTCGAGACCGCAGCTGTGTGGAAGCACGATGATGATCCTAATGAGGTGGCTCTTGTTCCGGTCATCCTCTCACATGTCACAGCAAAGAAACTCAACGCCCAGATTGGGGATGAGCTGATAGGTGTCATCAAGAGAATTCGCAATGATGCACCGGAGCATGCCAGGGCCAGTCTTGTTGTGCATGCAATTGCTCCAGAATCTGCAAGTCCCAGTACAACAGTTTTTGTATCGCTAACGTTCTTGGAAGCCACTGAGGACTACCGTGACGGTTTTGCTGTTGATGCCTTTCAATGGCCGGGTTTGGTTAAGCCTCAACAGGAACGCATCTATCCAAGGTTCAGGCTCTACGCGACGTCTATCTATGAGGTGTCGTCCTTGCGGGATGATCTTATGGCAGAGGGTCTGGAGATCCGCACAAGAGCGGCGGAAATTGAATCTCTCCAAACGCTGGATCGTAATCTCACACTGGTCTTCCTGCTCCTGGCCGGGATCGGTGTAACCGGATTTGTTTTTTCATTAGCCGCCAATCTTGTAGCTAATGTTGAGCGCAAGCGGCGTGATCTCAGCCTGATACGCCTTGTTGGGATGCCGAGATCAGCACTCGCCCTGTTCCCCATATCTCAGGCAACCTGCATTGCCCTGGCGGGTGCCCTCACCTCTTTTGGGCTGTTCGCGCTTGTCGCTGCTGTTCTCAATGGCTTCTTTGCAGATAGCCTCCGAGACGGCGAAAGCATCTGCCGTCTACTGCCGGAACACTTCGTTTATGCCCTCGCGGGAACCCTGTTCACTGCAATTGTCGCTTCATCATGGGCCGCAGTCCTGTCTGCACGTGTTGATCCATCCGAGGGCCTTCGCGATGCATAGATCAATCCTGTCATCTATCGGACTTATGGCCGCGGTGCTAATTGCCGCTGCGCCTTCCGTAACCCGAGCACAAGAAACGCCATGGGAAGAAAAATACTTCAACCCGCATCCGCTGGCAGATGATCTGACCCTTCCTCTGCCATGCGGTGGTTCAATGACATTCAGGCCAGTCGTCGTTGAAAGCACAAATTGGCTGGACGATGTGCGCGTTGAGCTTGGAGGGAGTGACGACAATGTTGCCTACAAAGAGGATCGTCGGCCCGCATTCATTGCTGGGACTTTCACGGATCCAGAGAATGAGACGCGCCGAACTATGTTTCTGGCGAAGTACGAAACGTCACTTCTCCAGCATGCTGCCATTCAAGGTGAATGCATCAAACAAAGCACGGGCAATCGCCGGCCCGCAATCGATGTGAGCTGGTTTGAGGCCGTTGAAAGCGGTCGTGCATACACGGAATGGCTTCTGCAGAAAGACGCGGACAAACTACCCAAGGAAGGGACACAGCCCGGTTATCTGAGATTGCCAACAGAAGCAGAGTGGGAGTTCGCCGCGCGCGGCGGCCTCGCCGTTGATGCCGCCACATTCCGAGCCCGGATGTTTCCCATGCCAGATGGTGAGTTAGCTCAATACGCCTGGTATCAGGGATCCAACTCCGCAGCAGGGCGATTGCGGCCGCAGGGGCTGCTGCTTCCCAATCCTCTGGGGTTGCACGATGTTCTTGGAAACGCGGCTGAGGTGGTGCTCGAACCATTCCGTCTCAATAAGCGCGGGCGTCTGCATGGCCAAGTCGGAGGCTTCATTGCCAAAGGTGGGGATATCTACACCTCTGCAACCCAGATGAGGTC
>JANQMQ010000264.1 GCA_028279995.1 Candidatus Phaeomarinibacter sp.
ACAACCCGACGGGCTGAGATGGCGATGCGGTCACCTGTTTGCCCCTGTCTGCATGACAGGAGGAATCCACCATCACGCGGCACAATGTGCTCGACGACCGTGGCTCCCTGATATCGCATGCCGCGCTTTCGCAGCTCAGCCAGATCAAACCTGCTGCTGTAGATTGCCCCCTGGTCGCACCCCCACATGCAGCCATTGTTGAGATCACACGCGCCGCGTCCCTCCTTCGCCTGCGACAGCACCGCCAGACGTGCCCGCCCCAGTGACGTTTTTGTTCGCCTACGAAGGGCGGTGTATCGCCGGAGCATATCTGATGCCGGAGGTGAAAGCGGCAACGGGTCCTGTATGTCCATGACACCGTGACCCGACGCCATGTCGTCGTCAGTCACACCGCTCACGCCAATTCGGCTTGAAACAGCCTTGTAGGACCGGTCGAGATCGCTGGCACGCAGCACACCCCCACCAAGATCGACATCGTCATAGCAGCTGACGCCCGCCCCCCAGATGTTCGAAAGCCCGCCTGGAAGTGTGGCACCAACAAGCTCAAATCCGGCAACGGCCAGGTGGTTCGCTGAACGATAGTCCGCAGCCATGTTCTGTGGGGCAGCCGTGCGGAGCTTCGGGGATCCGCCACCCCTTTCGCGCATGGCTTCAAGATGAGGACCCAGCAGATAGGATGCAGCCCCGGGCACCCCTTCGCGAAGCTGATGCAGGGATGGCCGGTCTTTCCGCAGCGGCAGCGGGGTTTCCGCCCCCGCGTCCACCATCAGCACATCGTGCCCGGCCTCCACCAGGGGCCAGGCCGCAGAAACACCCGAGGGGCCTGACCCCACGACCACGGTTTCGGCGGCAATGGCGGCATCAGGCAATCTGGATTTTGGTCTGTCAGCCACTTTTCACCCGGACGGAACCCTCTACATTATTCGGCAGCATTTGACCGCAAAATCCGCTAAGGAGGTGCAGCCGCACCACACGGCCTGACACCGAAACCCTGTTTTACTTATAGCTCCCCGAACAACGGGGCGCTAATTGCATGAAGCCTCACCGCCTGCTGAGTTGGTTGGTGGTCAAAATGTGCAGAAGAGGCAGCAAGGACCCAGACGATGCAGACATTGCCAATGCCACGGTCCCGCTTTTACGGGCGGCTTTCAAACTACGGCCTTGTCGCCTCGGATTTGATTCGTGGACGCATCAATACCGGCAATAATGTCCAGGACATCGAGAAGGAAGTCGGCACCTTTCTGGGCAAGAAACACGCCATAGCGATGCCACAGGCGCGGGTCGGCATCTACCTGACACTCAAGAACACCATTCAGCCGGGACAGAAGGTGGTCCTGTCGCCCTACACAATCCACGAAGTCATCAACATGGTGATTTGCGCCGGCGGTCGTCCCGTGTTTGCTGACATCGAACGCGAAACCTGCAACATCGACACATCCAAACTCGACAGCCTCATAGACGATGAGACAGGTGCCGTGATGGTGACCCACCTTCATGGTCTGGCTTGCAACCTGACTGAAGCGAAGGACGTCTGCGCCAGACGGGGGGTGCCTCTCATCGAGGATGCGGCACAGGCTTTCGGCTCGAAGCATGCAGGTCAGCGTGCTGGCACATTCGGCAAGGCCGGGATTCTCAGCTTTGGCATGGCAAAAAACATAAATGCGCTTTATGGGGGCATGGTCGTCACGGATGACGATGATCTGGCAGCCTCACTGCGAGCTGACATTGATGCTTTTACTCCCACAGACAACAAGACGCTTTT
>JANQMQ010000266.1 GCA_028279995.1 Candidatus Phaeomarinibacter sp.
AAGATGCGGTTGTCCGTCAGCAGGCCTTCAATATCATTCATCAGCTGCGGAAACTCTTCGCAGAATGTCCAGATATCATCCAGCAGTTCCGGCGGCAGATCCTGATGGACACCACCGGGGCGGAAGTAAGCTGCGTGCATACGGCTGCCAGAGGCGCGCTCGTAGAACACCATCAGTTTCTCGCGCTCTTCAAAGCCCCACACCACCGGCGTCATGGCGCCTACATCCAGCGCCTGGGTGGTGATGTTGATCAGGTGCGACAGCAGGCGGCCGATCTCGCAATAAAGCACGCGAATGAGCTGGCCGCGCTTGGGCACCGTGATGCCGTGCAGACGCTCAACAGCCATGGCAAAGGCGTGCTCCTGGTTCATCGGCGCCACGTAGTCGAGGCGATCCAGATAGGGCACGGCCTGGAGGTAAGTCTTCTGCTCCATCAGCTTTTCGGTGCCGCGGTGCAGGAGACCGATATGTGGGTCAACGCGCTCGACGACCTCACCGTCCATCTCCAGCACGAGACGCAGCACCCCGTGGGCGGCCGGGTGCTGGGGACCGAAATTGATGGTTATGTTGTCGGTCTTGTCGGTGTCGTCACCGGCGGGGACGTTTGTCGGGGCAATGTTCATTTGGGCTGCTCCGCCTTTTCGTCGCCGGGAAGCACATACTCGGCCCCTTCCCACGGGCTCATGTAATCGAAGCTGCGGAACTCCTGCATCAGCTTCACCGGCTCATAGACGACTTTCTTCTGCTCGTCGTCATAGCGAACCTCGTAATAGCCGGTCAGAGGGAAGTCCTTGCGCAGGGGGTGTCCTTCAAAGCCATAGTCGGTCAGCAGACGGCGCAGATCCGGGTGACCGGCAAACTGAACGCCGTACATGTCCCAGACTTCCCGCTCCTGCCAGTTGGCTACCGGATAGACCGATACACAGCTTGGCACCAGGGTCTCCTCGTCTGCCTCGAGCTTCACGCGGATGCGCTGGTTCAGCGTCATGGACAGCAGGTGATAGACCACATCAAAGCGGCGTCGGCGGGCGGGATAGTCAACACCTGTAATGTCGATCAGCGTGGTGAATTCGCAACCCGTGTCATCGCGCAGAAACTTCAGCACCCGGACGATTTCGCCCGCGGGAACCGTAATGGAGAGTTCGCCATATGCGACCTCGTGACCGTCGACCAACTCACCCAGTCCGGCGGAGATATGATCCGCAAGATCGGTGAGTGTTTCATCGCTGGGCATCACGTCAACAATCGACATGGCTTGCTTTCGCCGTTCTTGTTACCGGCTGCATGACGGCAGCCTTGGGGCAGGATGTATCAGGCCAAAGGCCGATACGAATGGGTCAGCGCACAATCGTGCTGGTACGCCGGATCTTCTTTTGCAGTTGCAGAATGCCGTACAGCAGCGCTTCCGCGGTCGGCGGGCAGCCGGGCACATATACGTCCACCGGGACGATACGGTCGCAGCCCCGCACGACGGAATAGGAGTAGTGGTAGTAGCCGCCGCCATTGGCGCACGACCCCATGGAAATGACATAGCGAGGCTCCGGCATCTGGTCGTAAACCTTGCGCAGGGCTGGAGCCATCTTGTTGGTCAGGGTTCCGGCAACAATCATGACGTCTGACTGTCGGGGGCTGCCACGCGGCGCAAAACCGAAACGCTCAACGTCATAACGCGGCATCGATGACTGCATCATTTCCACGGCGCAGCATGCCAGACCAAATGTCATCCACATAAGCGAGCCGGTACGGCCCCATGCGATGAGATCGTCAAGGCTTGTGACGACAAAGCCCTTGTCGTCCATCTCTTCGGTGATCTGGCGAACGAGCGGATCATTGTCCGCATCAGATGGTTGCGGCGCGCGCGCCAGATAACCGGTTCTGGGGTCGATGAGGTCTGCAGACCCTTCCGGGACCAGAACACCGTCTTTGCTCTCTATTCCCATTCAAGCGCACCCTTCTTCCACTCATAGACAAAGCCCACTGTCAGGATGCCGAGAAACACCATCATGGACCAGAAACCGAACATGCCGATCTCTCCCAGGGAAATAGCCCAGGGAAACAGAAAAGCGACTTCGAGGTCGAAGATGATGAAAAGGATCGCAACAAGATAAAACCGCACGTCGAACTTCATGCGCGCATCATCAAAGGCATTGAACCCGCACTCATAGGCAGAGAGTTTTTCCGGGTCGGGGTTGGACGGCGCAAGGATCATTGGCGCGACAAGAAAGGCCGTCACCAGCACAATGGAGATGCCAAGGAAAATGACGATCGGCAGATAGTTGGCAAGAAGCTCAGGCATGGCCCTGTCTTAAACGTGTTTGCCGGAACATGAGAAGCCACATCCCGGAGCCCGGCCACTTCGCCGCGCCTGTTTCTCTGGTTGCCTCGCAAAACCACAAAAACAGAGGCGATTCACTTGCAACCGGAATTCGCCGCCACTATATCCGCGCGCCGCCGCATTTCAACGCGTTCCGGGAGTGGAATCGCAGCCTTTTTCGCATGGCGAGACTGCGCCAGACGCATGTGAGCGCCCGTGTTGCGAGGCGTTATCAACAACCCGCAAAAATCACGCCTTTCCGGCGCATCCAGGCACCGGCATACCCGCGCGTCCGACTAGGTCTTCGACCCGATGGATCGTTCTGTTTCATGCCGAAAAGACTGCACGGTTCACAGGCAGACAGGTCAGCGAGCGCGGCCGGTATTGAGTATCAAATATTGAGGGAAACCTGTTCGATGGGGCTGCAAAATCATTACAGCCCTCAACGCGGCCCACCATTTCCAGACTGATCGAAAATGGCGGGAGTGACGGGACTCGAACCCGCGACCTCCGCCGTGACAGGACGGCACTCTAACCAACTGAGCTACACCCCCGCGTAAGGGCCCCGCAGGCGCGGTTTCACGCTGCGGAGCGGCGTGTCTAGGGCACCCCAAAGGGGGTGTCAAGCACTGCCCTGCGCGAAAGCTGTGGATTTCTGCTCACCACCCTCATTTGTCTTGTTCTGGCAGTGTTTGTGAAGGGCAATCGCAAGCGCTTTCACCGATATCGGCTTGGGCACGAAGTCACTCATGCCCGCGGCGAGATAGTCTTCCTTTGTACCGCGCATGGCATGGGCCGTGATCGCAATAATGGGTACGTGCCGGTTCAGATCCCTCTCCTCTTCGCGGATCAACCGTGTCGCCATCACACCGTCGATGTTCGGCATCTGGATGTCCATCAGAATGGCGTCGTACAGGCTGTCTCGAGCGGCTTCAACAGCTTCGGCCCCGTCTTCGACCATGTCGAACGTGTATCCCAACCGGGCTACCATGGCGGTGATGACACGCTGATTGACGGCGTTGTCTTCAGCAATGAGCACATGGGGTTTATCAGCGGTGCGTTCCGTCGCCGCGACAGGACCGTTGACGCCGGTGCGCGTCGGCATTGGTTCTGGCCGGAGCTCGTCGCGAGGCGCAACGGGTGTTTCGACCGATTTGCCGCTATCCGTGGCTTCGGCAGTGCCGTCGGCTTCTTCTGTGTAGTCAATGGTGAACCAGAACGTGCTTCCCGCCCCTGGCTGACTCTCAACGCCGATGATGCCTCCCATGCGCTCTGCCAGCTGCTTGCAGATGGCCAGCCCGAGACCTGTTCCGCCGAATTCCTCAAACGTGCTGCCCGTGGCCTGCGTATAGGGTTCGAACAGCTTGGCCTGAACATCTTTGGCAATACCAATGCCTGTGTCCTCAACAGCGAAATGCAATTGGGGTTGCCCCTTTGGCCCCTCGATCTGCTTCATATGCACGCTGATGCTGCCGGAATCCGTGAATTTGAGGGCGTTGCCGATCAGGTTTGAGATGATCTGACGCAAGCGCACCTTGTCGGCGATGATGGCCTGGGGAATTCGCGGGTCCACGTCCAGGAAAATCCCCATGTCGCGCTGGGCGGCCGCCGGTGCGAACAGATGGATGACACCCTGCACTGCATCATAGGGTTTGAAAGTGACCGGGTTTAGCTCAAGGCGGTTAGCACCGAGTTTTGACAGATCAAGCAGGTCATCGAGGATCGCCAGAAGGCCGCGGGCGCTGTCTCCGGCGATGTCCGCCAAGGGTTGCTGATCGGAATTGAGATTGGCATCGGAAAGCAGCTCCAACATGCCGATGATGCCGTTGAGCGGTGTACGCAACTCATGGCTAACCGTGGCAACGAATGTCGACTTGGCCTTGTCTGACTCGACAGCGTCCGCTCTCGCCTGCCGCAACTGTTCTTCTGCCAGCCGCCTTTGTGTGATGTCGCTTACCGCACACACCACACGGCTGGGATTACCGCTCTCATCAAAGGCCGCAACGGCCTTGACCCCGACCCAGCCCTCACTTCCATCCTGACGCCGAATGCGCACCTCGGCTTCGCAGCGATCTCCTGTTTCGAAGGACCGATCAACCAGAGCGTAGAAGTCCTTCTTGTGGTCCGGATGGATGAATGACCTGACGGCTTCGACATCAAGCATGTCGGCGGGGTCGGTGATACCAAGGATTTCCTTCATGCGTGGGGACATGAAAATCCTAGGCGCACCAAAGTCCCAGTCCCACAGGCCATCCTGGGATGCATCCACGACCATACGCAGACGTTCCTGGGCGAGTTGTGTTGCCTGCGCTTTGCGGCGCTCAGCCGTCACGTCCTGAAACACCCCGAACAGCTGGCCGGCGTCCAGCGTGTTCCTGGTTTCCACTTCGCCTCTGGAGACCACATGGCGGATTTCGCCGTTGGGCCGAACCAGCCGCAGATCGAACTCAAACGGCTCACCGGTCTCAAAACTGTGATGCATGTGGTCAATCACATGCTGGCGATCGTCTGGATGGTAGCCGTCTATAGCCTGATCGATATCGACGCCACCGGGACCGCGCTCAATGCCGTGAATCTCATACACACGATCAGACCAGAGCACTTCGCCGGAAGCGACATCGTACTGCCAGTATCCGGTCTTGCTGATGTTCTGAATTCTGTCGAGCAGAGTCTTGTGGCGGGCACTTTCAATGATCGCCTGACGTTCGGCGGTTGTATCGGTCAGGCAGGCAAAGAGGGTGTTTGTGCAGCCCGGCACACGCTTGAACTCAAGCCGCACTGATCGATGCGGCTGTGCTGAACATGAAAGATCCATGCTCATGGCCCCATCCTTCATGCCGGCCATGGATGTAATCCAGCGGATGCTGTCGTTGGCTCCCTTGAAGGCACCGATCCAGCCGTCGCCAAGCAGGTCTTCACGCTGCATTGCAAGCAGCGTGCAGGCACTGTCCGATACAGCCACACAACGTCCCTGTGCATCGATCAACAATGTAGGTCCTGGCAGCCAATCAATGTGCCGCAGAACATCAGGCGCAGATGTGCTGCCCGGTTCTGTGTCTTGATCCTCGACAGTCACTACGGCCCCCACACAATACAAAGCCAGTACCGGCCTTATTGACCGGAACACCTGCCTCTTGAGCGCAACACGATTGGGTGAAGGCTATGTCTCAAAGGTAAAGGGGCGGCTAAGCACGGCAACGCAATTGCTCGGCTGCAGATATTCGCAGTGCTGGTGTGTTCGGGATAAATGGTGGGCGGTGACGGGCTCGAACCGCCGACCCTCTCGGTGTAAACGAGATGCTCTTCCAGCTGAGCTAA
>JANQMQ010000277.1 GCA_028279995.1 Candidatus Phaeomarinibacter sp.
CCCTGGTTGTCGCGGCAACAGTTTGCCGCTTGGGCGCTGGACTTCCTGATTACCGGCAACGGCTATCTTGAACGCCTGGGCAACCGCATCGGCGGCACCGCGCGCCTTAAACAGTCACCGGCCCTGCATACGCGGCGCGCGAAAGAAGAGGGCGAATACCTCTGGATCAAGGATTGGCACGACCACTATGCATTTGAGCGTGGATCCGTGTTTCACCTGGTGGAGCCGGACCCGATGCAGGAGATTTACGGCATGCCGGCCTATATGGGCGGGCTCAACTCTGTCTGGTTGAACGAAAGCGCCACGCTGTTCCGCCGCAAATACTATGAGAACGGCAGTCATGCGGGCTTCATTCTCTACGTCACGGATCCGAACATCACGGAAGATGATACCGACGCTATCAAGGACGCGTTGAAGAAGTCCAAGGGCATCGGCAATTTCAAGAACTTGTTCATCCGCACCGCTGGCGGACAGAAAGACGGCCTCCAGCTCATTCCGATTTCGGAAGTCGCGGCGAAGGATGAGTTCCTGAACATAAAGGGCGCCAGCCGTGATGACATACTTGCCGCGCATCGCGTGCCGCCACCACTCATGGGCATCGTGCCGAACAACACGGGCGGCTTTGGCAGCGTTGAGGCGGCAGCCACGGTGTTTGTCAAGAACGAGTTGGAGCCGTTGCAAAGTCGCTTTCGCGAACTCAATGATTGGGCTGGCATGGATGTGGTGAACTTCGCGCCCTATGAGTTGGATGTACAGGATGCAGGGGTAAGGGTGACGCAACAGAGTAGGCGCTAAGTCCCCTTTTCGTTGAGCCACTCAATCGACAGACTGCCTTTCTCTGGCATTCTGCCCGCGTTCATTGTCGGTGAGCGGATTGTGAAGGTGACTGAATGGGTGTCTTTGAACACATCTTGCCACTCGCAGATACACTGTGCGCTCATCGCGTGCAGCCGTTCATTTATGCTCAATTGGTACTCATCCGGCACTTTCTCTGACCAAAAATCGAGGGTTATCACCTCATCAATTCCGGCGGCGATAGAGACGGGAGGTGAGCCTGATCCAATGTCCTCCCAGGTGTAATTCCTGGGTGATGCACCAACTGGCAAAAAGCGGTCTTCATTGAACAACCACATGCCGCTAGCCCTTAGGTGCACCCTCCGGGCAGTCGACTGTCCCGTGTTTCGAACGTTAAAGTGAATTCTGACTATACCGTGTTCCCCATCGTAGGTGACGTCGGTAACGGTCAGATATGCCTGTGTCTGTGCTTTCCCAATTGTCTCGGAGACTAGTGTTGCTTCACGCATTGCCTGTGTGCCAGCACTGGTGGCCTCGACGGCCTTGCGCGTTTCTTCCAGCGTGCGCCAGACCGCAACGACACCCACTGTGGTGATCCCGAGCGATACCACCCCTGCGATAGCCACAACCATTGTCCAGAGCGCCATGGTGTTTTGGGCGGCTAGGTCTTGCACCTCACGTAGAACTGATCCGCGCTCGGATGATTGTGCAATCGTTTTGTCTTCAAACCGCAGTTCCATTTCCGCCATGGTCCAGCCGGCCAAATAGGCCGTGCCCGCTATCATAGTGCCCGCACATAGAAGAATGGCCGTAGTAATGATGGTTCGAATGTTGGTTCTAAGCTGCTGAAGCATGATCGCGCGTCGGGCTAGTGCTCATACTGCTGCATGTCTGGATGGGATGGTCGGAGCGCTTCTAAAGTTGCACTACCCAGATCTTTGTCCACATCTGTTTCTGTCAGAGCGAATGCTGTAGCATAAGT
>JANQMQ010000293.1 GCA_028279995.1 Candidatus Phaeomarinibacter sp.
TGGTCGACGGCGAGCGGATCACGTTCAACGAAGGCAGCCACCATCTGGTGCCACGTCCGCCTATCGACGTTGCAGGTGTTGATGCCAGTGCGCTCACGCTGGACTTCTATCCGTCACTCAATTCTCCGTACACGTCCATAATTTACGACCTGACGATCGATCTCAAGAACACGTGCGGCGTCAAGTTCAACCACAGGCCGGTGCTGCCGATGATCATGCGCGGTGTCCCCGCCACGCGGGCCAAGGGCACCTACATCCTGTTTGATACCAAGCGCGAAGCGGATTTCCTCGGCGTGCCCTTCGGCCCCATGGTGACCCCCATCGGCACACCGACACGGCGATTGTACTCGCTGCTGCCCTGGGCGATGGAGCAGGGCAAGGACGAAGCCTTGCTGAGTGCCGGGTTGAAGCAGGCGTTCTCGGAGGGCATCGGACTCCACACCGATAAGAAAATGCGCCGCGCCGTTGAAGCTGCGGGTCTCGACTGGGCACATGCGAGCACAATCATCGGTAATGACGACTGGAAATCCATGGTCGAAAAGTTTCAGGACGAAATGGTCGAGGGTCTCGGCCTCTGGGGCGTCCCGAGCTATCGCCTGTCGGGTCCTGACGGCGAACCGGACATGGCCGTATGGGGGCAGGACCGCCTCTGGCTTGTGGCCGCAGAAATCCGTCGCCGCGCTGCGCTCTAGGCTCTAGGGCACAAGCCGCCAGTTGATTGTCTCGCCGGCGTGGAACGGCACAATTCTGATCGCCGCATCTTCAATGAGGTCCGGTACCGCGTGGCCGGTACGCTCCAGCGTGATTGTATCCTCATTGAGAGGCAGGCCGTAGAACTGTGGTCCGTATTCCGAGGCGAAGCCTTCAAGCTTGTCGAGCGCACCTTCTTCCTCGAAGGTCTGCGCGTAGCTTTCGATGGCCACCGGTGCGCTGAAAATCCCGGCACATCCGCACGAACTCTCCTTTTCGTGCTTTTGATGCGGGGCCGAGTCGGTGCCCAGGAAGAACTTGGGATTGCCGGACACGGCCGCCTTGCGCAGTGCTTCACGATGCTTGCGCCGCTTGGCAACCGGCAGGCAATAGGCGTGCGGGCGCATGCCGCCATCAAACATGTCGTTGCGGTCAATGCGCAGATGGTGCGCCGTAATGGTCGCGCCCAGCCTGTCACCGGCGCCTTCAATGAACTGCACCGAGTCTTCGGTGGTGATGTGTTCGAGAACGATCCTGAGGGCGGGAAACTTTTTGGTCGTCGGCTCAAGCGTTGTCTCGATGAACACGGCCTCGCGGTCAAAGATATCAATCTCTGGCGACACCACTTCCCCGTGGATCAGCAGCGGCATGTCGATCGCCTGCATCCGCTCAAACACCCTGTCGAGCTTGCGCACATCCGTCACGCCCGCTGCTGAATTGGTGGTGGCGTTGGCCGGATAGAGTTTGCAGGCGGTAAATACGCCTTCCTTGAACCCGGTCTCGATCTCGTCCGGGTCAATGTCGTCGGTGAGATAAGCCGTCATCAAAGGTGTAAACCCGTGATGTGGTCCAACGGCGGCACGGATGCGGTCCCGGTAGTGGCGCGCCGCATCAACGGTCGTCACCGGCGGTACCAGATTGGGCATCACGATGGCGCGCGCAAACTGCTGCGCAGTGTAACTTGCGGCAAACTCCAGCATCGCGCCGTCGCGCAGATGCACATGCCAGTCGTCGGGGCGTCGGATGGTAAGCGTTTCCATGAGGGAACGCCTACCAGTCCGGATGTCATCCTTCAAGCGGACGTGAGGTC
>JANQMQ010000402.1 GCA_028279995.1 Candidatus Phaeomarinibacter sp.
GCAGCGGGTCCGTTGGTTCGGTCAGGTCTTCGTTCGTGTCAGCCATTTATGCTCCGGACGTTACGTCCCAAAGTCCCAGCTACCACCTGCCTTGTAATGTTTGAAGACATTTTTCGCTATGAGGATGCGGTGAACCTCATCAGGGCCGTCTGCAAGGCGCAGGGTGCGCGCGCCCGTATACATGCCGGCAAGCGGCGTATCCCCGGAGACACCAAGCGCGCCATGCACCTGAATGGCCCGGTCCACGACCCGTTCAAATGCTGCGGGAACAAAGACCTTGATGGCGGAAATGTCGGTACGGGCATCGCCACCCTCGTCCATCACACGGGCGCAGTTGATGGTCATCAGACGGGCGGCCTGAATGTCCATGTAGCTGTCTGCAATGAAGCCCTGAACAAACTGCTTGGTCTCCAAAGTGCCGCCATGCACTTCGCGACTCATGGCGCGGGTCACCATCATGTCGAAGGCGCGCCACATGGCCCCTATTGAGTTCATGCAGTGAAAGACACGACCGGCGCCCAGTCGGTCCTGCGCCGCAGCGTGGCCGGAGCCGACACGGCCCAGAGCGTTTTCCACCGGCACCCGAACGTCCGTATACGTTATTTCACAATGGTCGCCGTGTGTATGGCCCCAGACGGGAACCGAACGGACAATCTCAAGTCCGGGAGAGTCCATGGGAACGATGATCTGTACCATGGTGTCATTTGGTTTGCCAGGCTCGGGCGTTTCGCGTTCGGTCCGGCACATGACGATGGCGAAGTCGGCACGGCGCGCATTAGACGTGTACCACTTGTGGCCGTTGATGACCCACTCATCGCCATCTCGCACGGCGCGGGTCTGGATGGAGCGCGGGTCGGAGCCTGCGTTGTCAGGCTCGGTCATGGAGAAGCAACTTTCCATCTCACCGGAAATCAGCGGCTCAAGCCACTTCTTCTTCTGCTCTTCAGTACCGTATTTGAGAAGCACCTTCTGGTTGCCGGAGTTGGGCGCGACAACACCGAACAGGCGGGCGGAGAACGGTGACCAGGCCATCACTTCATTCATATAGGCGTGGGCCAGAAAGCCGACACCCATGCCGCCATATTCGACAGGCAGATGCGGCGCCCACAGGCCCTGATCCCGTACATGATCCTTGATAGCGGCGCGTACGGGTTCCGCTTCCTTGCCGCCTTTGAAAAGGACGGGCTCTGCCGGGATTATCTTGTCGTTGACGATGTTTGCCGTCCGAAGACGGATGTCATTCACCTCGTCCGAAAGGCCGGGAATCGGGGCGATTTCCATTGTTTCCTCACCTGATTTCGCTAAGCGATTATGTTTATCGCTCCCAGACTAGCGGAAATCGGTGAGGACATGGCAATGAGCGCGTCATCAACATCTTTCAGGGCACGCAGTCCCTTGTCGAGCTCACGCGCTTCTGAGTCGTTTTCTGTCTCGTCGACGCCACGTTCGATGAGACTTTCAAGCTGACGCTTGAGCTTCTTTATCTCATCAGCAAAGTCGCGTTCACCCTGCTTGGCATTGCTATCCTGCTCCTGCTCTGCATAGCGCTCCTGAAACGCCTCAGCCCGGGCGCGATCAGGATGGGTATCTTCATGCGCAGTACCAGCCTTGCCCTTGTCCCCATCCTCATTGCCATCGGCTTGCGATGCCGCTGCGATGCTCTTGTCGCCCTTGCCCTCCAGGGATCCTTCTGCCTGAGTTGCGCCCTGACCGGCCGCATGCCCGTTGCCGACATTGCCACCTTCTTGCACCGGGTTGGCGCCAGATGTAGCGGCAGATGGTGTATCTGACTTTGCGACTTCTGCTTCACCACTGGCAGAGGCGCCACCGGGGGCGGATGGTGCATTCGTCCCAGACAAGGCCCCGGTATCGCCACCGGCACTGGCATAGTCTCTGACGGCCGCTGCAAGTTCGCGGCTCAGCCGCGCTGCCTGGCGGGCGGCGGCTTCAGGATCAATGTTTGCCAGCATCCGCAGCGCTTCGAGTTGCTTTTTGATCTGCTCGATCTTCTCGCGCGCGCGTGCCTTGCGGGCTTCTGCCGGGTCGGCCTGGCGCTTGAGCGCGTCGAGCTGAAGCTGCGTTTCCTTGTTCTGCGCGCGCTTTTCTTCAAGTGCTTCGGTGTTGTTGGCGCCGGCCTTTTTCAAGGTGGCGATAAGCCTGTCCGACACATCGTCGGGTTTGTCCTCTTTGCGCGCCTGAAAGAGGTTCGTGGACGAGTGCTGCTGGAAGACGCTGGTACCCTTGGGTGAGAATATGCTGGTCAA
>JANQMQ010000415.1 GCA_028279995.1 Candidatus Phaeomarinibacter sp.
TGCGTGTCCGGGCGCGCGCACGGCAGGCGGGCGTCGAGCTGCCACTCATCATTTCGGACCACGCAGACTGGGACGAACTCATCTCAACGCTGGAAGAGGTGTCGCCGGGCGAAGTGTGGGTCACCCATGGGCGCGAGGACGCTCTGGTCCATGCAGCGGAACAGATGGGCATGAAGGCAAAGCCGCTGAGCCTGGTCGGCTATGACGACGAGGATGGCGAAACGGCCGATGTGTCGGCGAAGAGCTCGGCGGAGACCGGGCCGTCATGAACCGCTTCGCGCAGTTTCTTGATGCCCTGTCCTATGAGCCAGGTCGAAACAACAAGCTGGCACTGATGGTCGACTACTTCCGCGAAGTTCCCGACCCGGAGCGAGGTTATGCGCTGGCAGCGCTTACCGGCGGGCTTGAGTTCCGCCACGCCAAGGCCGGCCTCATCCGCGAACTTGTATCATCGCGTGTCGATCCGGTCCTGTTTGGGCTCTCCTACGACTATGTGGGCGATCTTGCTGAAACCACAGCGCTCATCTGGCCGCAACGCCCGGGTGCCAATCAGGTGCCGGGACTGTCGGATGTGGTCGAAACACTGCGAGGTGCTTCAAAAGCGGACACACCCGGGCTCATCGAACGATGGCTTGATGTGCTTGATGCCAATGGCCGGTGGGCGCTTATCAAGCTTGTGACAGGCGGGCTCCGTATTGGTGTATCTGCCCGGCTGGCAAAGACGGCGGTTGCACAGTTTGGAGACCTGCCGGTCGGCGATGTTGAAGAACTCTGGCACGGTCTGGACATACCGTATACGGAACTCTTTGCCTGGGCCGAAGGCACTGCGAACAAACCGGTCCATGCTGCCCTTGCTCCCTTCCGGCCGGTGATGCTGGCGCACCCCATAGGCGATACAGACTTCGAGAAACTAGCGCCTGCGGATTTTCGGGCGGAATGGAAATGGGATGGCATTCGCGTCCAGGCCGTCTCTGAGGGAGGTGTCCGGCGGCTCTACAGCCGCTCCGGCGACGACATCTCAAAGTCTTTTCCAGACGTGATTGACGCATTGGATTTTGACGCTTCGCTTGATGGTGAATTGCTGATTGGCAGCGAAGGTCAGGCAAGACCGTTTTCTGATCTGCAGAAGCGGCTGAACCGCAAGACCGTGTCAAAGAAAACGCTGGGGGAGAGCCCGGCCTTTATCCGCGCCTATGATGCGCTGGTTCTTGATGGCGAGGATCTGAGGGGTCAGCCATTCGATCTGCGCAGGCAGGCCCTGGAAGCCTGGCATACCCGCATTCAACCGGAGCGGATTGATCTGTCGTCCCAGATAGATTTTGACACCTGGGATGACCTGGCGTCGGCGCGCGAGTCGAACCTGTCCACCGGCGTCGAAGGATTGATGCTCAAGCGGGGTGACAGCGCCTATGAGCCGGGACGCCCGAAAGGACCCTGGTGGAAATGGAAACGGGACCCATTCATCATTGATGCGGTTCTGCTCTATGCCCAGCGGGGCCACGGCAAGAGGTCATCCTTCTACTCCGACTATACATTCGGTGTGTGGCGGGGTGACGAACTGGTTCCCGTCGGCAAGGCATATTTCGGGTTCACCGACGACGAACTGAAACAGATCGACAAATTTGTCCGGGCCAACACGATCAACCGGTTCGGGCCGGTCCGCGAAGTCACACATACGCGCGAGGAAGGCCTGGTTCTCGAAGTGGCATTCGAGGGCCTTAACCGCTCAAGCAGGCACAAATCAGGTGTCGCCATGCGGTTCCCGCGGATTTCCCGGCTTCGATGGGACAAACCCCCATCTGAGGCAGATGTCCTGGCAACACTTGAGGAGCTGCTGCCCTCTGAGTGATGTGGCGGATTGGCCACGGGGCTGCTTGCGCCATGGACCTGAAATCCGCTGCCACATTTCACGCCTGATTATTGTGGCTTATGGTGACAGCAAGCAATCGGCGTGGGTGCCGGAAGGGTTTTGATCCATGAACAACATTTTTGGCGGTTCTCCTCCTGCCGTGATCCTGAAGATCGCAATTGCCAGCATTTGCGTCGGCCTGCTTCTCGCCATTACCGGCATGGACCCGATGATGGTCTGGGAAGACGCCTTCTCCACCATTGCAAGTGTATGGGGCTGGGCCCTCGACTGGTTCGCCTGGGCTGGAAAATATCTGATCATGGGCGCAATCATTGTCGTGCCCATTTGGATTGCGGTCCGGCTGTTTGATGTGCTGTTCGGCGACAACAAATCGTCTTGATCTCTGCCTATGGTGTCAGTGCGTGGACCCCGGTTTGAGTTAGGCGGATAGGTCAGCATGGGCAAAATCGCTGGAGCATGGGTGTCTGCCACGGTCCGCTGGGTTGTCACATGGCCACATCGCCGTCGCTCCGCCTTCCTCCTGGCGGCCATTGTCTGGGCATTGGGTGTTGCGGGGTCGCGTATCGATGGCATGGCGATCATGAATCTGCCCTATGGTCCCGTTCTCGCTGACGGTATTCCATCCACACCTGCCGGCACCATCGCACCATTCCCTGCGCCACAGCGCACATCACCAGCTCACACAGTTCCGGATTTACCGGATCCGCTTCGAGTAGCAACGGAAGGCGATTACCCTCCTTTCAACTTTGTGGATGCGACCGGGGCCTTGCGTGGCCTCGAAGTTGACCTTGCCTATGCGGTGTGTGCTGAGCTGAAGGTCACTTGCGAAATTGTTGGACGCCCTTGGGATCAATTGCTGCCGGGACTTGCGGCGTCAGACTACGATCTGGTTGCGGCGTCCTTGCGTATTCCGGCGGCCACGCCCAACAGCATTGCGTTCTCGCAACCATACTTCCGGAGTGCCGCCGCCTACGCGACCCGCAAGGGAGGCAATGCCACACCGGCTGCAGGCATTATTGGCGTTGAGGCCGGTACGCGGATGGCTGCCTATCTGCGGGCGGACAACGATGAAAAACGCATCCAGACCTACCCGGATGCCATCGCCACCTACCAGGCCCTGTCCGACGGCGAGGTCTCGATGATCTTCGATGAGGCGGTGCGGCTTAATCGCTGGCTTAACGATCCGTCTGCTGAGTGTTGTGAGATGTCAGGAGGCCTTGTCTACGATTCCGCTTTTTTTGGTCCCGGTGTCGGCTTCGCGATGCGATCAGAAGATTTCCACCTCACGTCCCGTGTGAACCAGGCGCTTTCCCGGCTGGCCGCTGAGGGGCGCATTGCGGAGATGTCGGACCGGTACCTGCCCTTTGCGCTCAACTGATGTCCGGCAGCGCCCGCGGCATGACGAATTCCCTCAGGTGGCCACCTGCGGGAAGGTCTGCCCAGTCCGTTGCGTCACATTCGATCACGGCAAGCGCGGCAGTCGGATATTTGCGCTGCAAGGTTGTCAGAACCTGGGCGTCACCGGAATGGGACAGCCCAAGTGCCAGGGAGTGCGTGCCGGGATTGTGCGCCAGAAGCATGACGCAATCGGGCTCGGTTTCCGCCGCATCGATGTGGGTGAGGGCCACGTCGAGCATCTGCTCGGGCATGGCCAGATACAAGCCACGGTCAAAACAGACCTTGGCGTCATGGCCGACTTCCTCACGCAAGAGTTCAAGTGTCTCACGCGTGCGGGTGGCGGTTGAGCAGACGATCAGGTCCGGCGCGATGCCGTTTTCCTTGATGTAACGCCCCATACGCGTCGCAGCGGCACGTCCGCGGGCGTTGAGAACGCGGGCATGGTCGTCCAGATCCTCGTCTGACCAATCAGATTTGGCATGGCGGAGCAGCAGCAGTCTTTTCACGTGGTATCCCCGCTATTGCCCCTTTGAAAACGGCAACCAGAGCGAAAAGCCAAGGCGCGCGGGGCGGTCATCCTGAAACTCTGCAAGGCCAATGGTCATTTTCGTATGTCCGTCGGCAGGCTCGCTCCTATACGTACCAAACAGCCTGTCCCAAAGCGACAGGTTGAACCCGAAATTGCTGTTGGTTTCAGACACCCGCACCGAGTGATGCACCCGATGCATGTCCGGCGTTACCACCAGCCAGCGCAGAACCTTGTCCACCCCGAGCGGCAGTTTCAGATTGGCATGATTGAACATCGCCATTCCATTGAGCACTACTTCAAAGAGGATGACTGCCGCGGGCGGAGCTCCCAGCGCCACCACCAGCGCAATCTTGATGGCCATGCTCAGAAGGATTTCTACCGGGTGAAACCGCAGGGCCGTTGTCACGTCGATGTCGCGATCAATGTGGTGGACCCTATGGATGCGCCACAGGAAAGGCACATGGTGGAAAACCACGTGTTGCGCATAGATAGCGGCATCAAGCAGGACAACGGCGATAAGCACGGCTGCCCATGGTGAAAGGTCGACCATATTGAGCACGCCGATGTCCACCCTCTGGGCATAGGCCGCTGCACCAACGGCCAGCACCGGAACCAGAACTCTCAACGTAACCGTATTCAGAACTGTCATCAGGCCATTGGTTGCCCAGCGGGCTGCGCGTGGCAGGGCGCGGGCACGTCGGGGCCAAATGGCCTGATGACAGTTCTGAATACGGTTACGTTGAGAGTTCTGGTTCCGGTGCTGGCCGTTGGTGCAGCGGCCTATGCCCAGAG
>JANQMQ010000465.1 GCA_028279995.1 Candidatus Phaeomarinibacter sp.
GGCGTGGGTACAAGCGGCCAACTCTACAAAAACATGATGGGCAAGTTTGGTTTCGCAGACTGCGGACCAACGCTCGTTGCTGACCTGAGAGGGGACTAATGGGCAAGTTCAAAGCGCCAAAGCCTGCGCCACTTCCGGAGCCTCCGCCTCCGCCTCCCGAGCCGGAACCGCGCAAGACCAATGAGGCTGTACGCAAGGCACGCCGCGAGGAAGTGAAACGTGTGAACAGCCTTCGCGGTGACAGGTCCACCCTGCTGACAGGTCCCAGCGGTCTCATGAAAGAAGCCAACACAGGCACAACCACGCTGTTGGGCGGCTAGGCATTCATGAAGATCAAGAGCCCGCGCGATTACTACGATCTGCGCATCAGCGACATGAAGACCGAGAGGTCATCGTGGGATGCGCACTGGCGTGAGTTGGCGACGAATTTTTCGCCTCGCCGTAGTCGCTTCTCAGCGGGCGAGCGCAACAAGGGCAACAGGCGTAACAACCTGATAAACAATACGCCGCTGTTCGCGCGCCGTGTCCTGCGCTCCGGCATGATGACAGGGATCACCAGCCCGGCACGGCCATGGTTCCGCCTGGAACCGCCGGACGCCGAAATGGGCACCTATGCGCCCGTCCGCTCCTGGCTTGATGCCGTTGAAACGCTCATGTACCGCGTGTTTGCAGCGTCCAACCTCTATAAGTCGCTGCCGACCGTCTACAACGATCTTGGTGTATTCGGCACTGCCGCCATGATCGAGGAAGAAGACTTCGAGGATGTGGCGCGGTTCACGAATTTTGTCACCGGCGAATACATGGTCGGTGTCAACGGGTATGGCCGCGTTGATACCTTCGGGCGCGATTTCGAACTCAACGTTGAGCAGGTTGTGTCCCGGTACGGTCTGACCAACGCATCTTCGACCATCAAGAACAACTGGGACAATGGCAACTACCGCAATTCGGTAAGCCTGAGGCATGTGATCGAGCCTGCCGGCCGCTACAGCGGCGACGGCATGTCACTGCCACCGGAGATGAAATACCGCTCGGTGGTGTGGGATGTAAGCGGCGAGCATGATCGGTTTCTGAGCGTCAAAGGGTATCGCGAGTTCCCTGTCTTTGCGCCGCGGTGGGAGGCCAACGCGGGCGATAGCTATGGCTTTTCGCCTGGCATGGATGCTTTGGGCGATGCAAAGGCTCTTCAGGTCCAGGAGAAGGAGAAGGGCAAAGCCGTTGCCAAGCAGGTAGCGCCGCCACTGCTATTGCCCAGCAGCTTGCAGGATAGCGCCGTCTCTACGCTTCCCGGTGCTGTCAACTTTGATGATGACCCGAATAAGGTTGCTAGAGCCTTCTATCAGGTGAATGCGAGCGTCTCCGACTTGCGCGCCGATATGTCTGAGACAGAAGAGCGCATCAACAGAGCGTTCTATGTCGATCTGTTCTTGATGATCGCGCAACAGGATGATGTGCGCACTGCGACGGAGATAGCAGCCCGTCAGGAAGAAAAACTGATCCAGCTTGGGCCGGTCTTGGAGAATGTTCACGATGAGCTTCTGGACCCGCTGATCGACCGCACGTTCAACATGATCATGCGAGCGGCGCGTCCGGGCTGGATGGGCGCGGGACCAATGCTCCTGCCGCCGCCTCCGCCTGAACTCTCTGAATCCGAGGTGCGCGTTGAGTACATCTCAATCCTCGCTCAAGCGCAGAAACTCGTCGATACGAGCAGCATTGAGCGCTTTGCAGGGTTCGTCGGGAATGTGGCTCAACTGCGCCCGGAGATTCTCGACAAGCTCAACCCGGACAAGATGGCCGACAAGATGGCGGAAGACCTGGGTGTGCCGCCGGATGTGGTCAATGCCGATGACGAGGTCGCTGCTATACGCCAGCAGCGTGCGGAAGCGGAGCAAGGGGCCGCGTTGCAGGCGCAGGCAGCGGCAGCGGTAGATGGTGCCAAGGTTCTGTCTGAGACACCGACTACTGGCGAAACGCTTCTGACAGATCTTCTTGGGGCCGCTCAATGAGTGTCGCTGATGATCCTGAAAAGGTCACAGCCGCTCAGAAGAAGGTCAGAAAGAAGAAACAGGAGTTCGCGGATGACTTGCGGTCGGTCCTGGCGGCCGGCGCAGGGCGACGGGTGCTGCACGAGGCGTTGAACAGAACCGGCGTGTTCGCAGTGAACACGTTCACGGGTGATGCGCTCTCAACTAGTCACAACGTAGGCAAGCAGGACATAGGCCGCTGGCTGTTTCGCGAGATCGCGGCAGCAGATGCAGCGGCTATCGGCCTGATGATGGAGAAGGACACAGGAAACGATGAGTGAAGAGCAGACACTTCTTGGTCTTGAAGGCGACGGCGCGACAGAAGGCACTGACGCGACACATGACCAGACACAGAATTCCGACGCGGACGGCACTGCCAACGCCGCTGCGGAGGAAGCAACCGCTGATGACAGCGCAACCGACGATACCACGGACACAGATGGTGACGATGGTGCGGGTGACGGTGAACAGGCGGGCGCTCCGGAGGCCTATGAGGATTTTGCAATCCCCGAAGGCCTTGGCCTGGAAGTCGATGAGAAACGTATGGCGTCCTTCAAGGATTTGGCCAAAGGGCTGAACCTTTCGCAGGATGCTGCGCAGACCCTCGTTGATGAGTACACGCAGGCCATTCCAGAAATCGCAGCAGCCGCAATGGAAGCTGCGACGCAGGCTGCGGAGCAAAAGCAGAGGGATCAGGCGGAAGCCTGGGCCAAAGAGTCGAGGGAGCATCCAGATATTGGCGGCTCCAGCCTTGAAGGTGTGCTCGCAAGAGGCAATCGCGTTCTCGGGGAATACGGCACGCCGTCTCTGATTGAGGCTCTCAAGCAGACCGGCATGAGCAACCACCCGGACATGATTCAACTGCTGAACCGCGTTGGCACAACGCTGGAGGAAGACCGTCTTGAGAACGGCAAGCCTCCCGCATCCACCCAAACCACGGCAGACCGCTGGTATCCCAACAACCAGTCAGCGGCAGCCGAATAGTCTAGGAGAGAGAACCAATGCCTACCATTGGCAACACGATGCTGGGCCTTGCGGACATTTACGCAGGCTCAGACAAACACGGTGATGTCGCTGATATCATCAATATGCTGTCGCAGACGAACGCGATGGTTGACGATATGGTTACCCGCGAGTGCAACTCCGGCAAGCAGCACGAACACACGGTCATGTCCGGCTTGCCAAGCATTGTCTGGGGTCAGCTCTACAAGGGTATCCCGAACAGCAAAGGGCAGCGCACTCAGGTCAAGGACGTGACCGGCTTTACAGAGGGCCGCTCGACCGTTGATGCGCGGCTGGCCGAAGTCGAGAAGAACCTGCCGGCCTTCCGTCTTCAGGAAGCGCAGGGCTTCATTGAGGCCATGTCGCAGGAAGCGGCTCGGGCGATGATCTATGAAAGCCAGAGCACGTCGCCAGAGCGGATTACGGGTCTGGCCCCGCGCTTCTCAAGCAAATCGGCCGAGAACGGCTCCCAGATCATCGACGCCGGTGGAACCGGCTCCAACAACACGTCTGTCTGGTTCGTGACCTGGGGTACGGACGCATGCCACACGATCTATCCCGAAGGGTCCACAGCGGGGCTCATTCGAGAGGATCACGGCAAGCAGCGTGTGACGGATGACGATGGCAATGCGTACTACGCATTCGAGGAAACCTTCCGCTGGCACCTTGGTGTGACTGTCCGCGATTGGCGAAAGGTCGTGCGCATCGCCAACATCGACGCAGCGGCTCTCGAAGCAGGCACTGTCGATATCTACAAGTGGATGCGTAAGGCCTACTACCAGCTACACGGCGCACGCACTGCTGATCGCGGTACATCACGCCCTGGTGGCGGCATGGACGCCAATTTCGCGATGGGTCACACGGCTGTCTACTGCAACAAGGATGTGTTCGAGGCTCTTGACGCCAAGGGCACGAACACAGGCGGCTCGGACAACTATGTCCGTTTGCGGCCCATGGAAGTGCAGGGGCGTGAGGTCGAAACCTACCGTGGATTCCCTGTCCGGCAGATGGACGCGATCCTCAACACAGAAGCCCGCGTCGTTTAAGGCTCAACCAGAAAGGACTACTCGCTATGGCTATTCTTAGCGCACAGGAGACGTTCTCGAACGCACAGGCCATTACGGCGACAGCGGCTTCGACAAACGTCATCGACTTTGGGGCGCCCGGGACATGGGTGCACTCCTCAACCCCTGTTATTGATGACAAGGGCAACTCCCGCATCCCGTTGCTCATTCAGGTGACTGAGGCATTCGACAACCTCACGAGTCTGACAGTCACGCTGCAGGCGGACAACGATGAGGCATTCGGGTCTCCAACGTCGCTTTATGCCGAAACCATTGCCCTTGCCGACCTTCAGCCGGGCAAAAAGACGGCAGTGCGGGTGATCCCGTACAATGCGACCGAACGGTATCTGCGTGTGCATTACACGGTCACCGGCACCGCGCCGACGGCAGGCAGGATCACGGCGGCAATTGCCTCCGCTGAAAGTGCCTTCGGAGCGCGCTGATGAGTGGTCCCATTGAAGTCACCGCCACCCAGCCCGGCTACTATGGCTCCTACAGGCAGACAGGCGACACTTTCACAGTCGAGAAGGCTGAGGACGTGTCAGACGTCTGGATGTCGGTCAGCAGCGAGTCGGCGGTCAGTCCCGATGTGGACCTGGCCGGCGATGCCGACGATCTGGACCAGATGGACAAGGAAGCGCTCGAGGCATACGCCAAACAGCACTTCGGTGTTGACCTGGACCGGCGCAAGTCAGAAGCCACGATGCGCGCTGAGATACGGGAACTGGCAGCCGCCGAATAAGGCGACTGTCCGATCTAACTGAGAACAGGGCGGTACTTAGGTGCCGCCCTTTCTCTTTGTGGAGGCCGTTCGATGGTCAGCATGAAAGTCGACAAGCCAGAGACCAAAGGTGCCAGCCTTGTCTGCGATAGCGACAACAACCCCTATGGGTACGGTTTGACGATCAGTCTGGACAAGGACCGAATGAAGTTGCTCGGTATTGATCAGGAGAAATATCCGGTCGGCGCGGAAGTGATGATCAAGGGCCTGGCGACTGTTTCAAGTACGTCCGCCTATGAAGCGCCGGATGGGAAAGACGAACATACCGGCCTCCAGATAACCGACCTTGAAATCAAGCTGGCCCCGGATGGGGATGTCGCATCCCGGTTCTACGGAAGCGAAAGCGCTGATGGTCAGTAAGGCACAGATTTGCAATCTGGCCCTGTCACATATCGGCCAGACCACAACGACCATTGCAAACCTCGATACGGATACGAGCACCGCAGCGGTGCAGTGTCGGCTGAACTACGACATTGCGCGCCGCTTTGTGCTTGCGGACGCCCCGTGGCGTTTTGCCCGCCGCCGCATTGCTGGAGCTGATATCGGATCGCCCCCATCGCCGTGGCAATACCGATATGAGTTCCCGGTTGATTGCATATCGGTGCAGGAGATAGAGCGCACCACCGATGCCGAACTTCCTATTCCCTATGATGTTGAATTGACCGGCGACGGATCGGCGCGTTCTGTTGTGACTAACAAGGCTGATGCGGTTCTCGTGTATACCCGGGACACAGATAGCCTGGCGCTGTTCTCACCGGGTTTCGTGAATGCATTCTCATGGTATCTGGCAAGCCAGATCGCTTACCCGATCACCACGAAGCTTGATGCCGAGCAACGCGCGTTGCGCGTGTATGAAGGCGTGATCGCCAGTGCAAAGGCGCGCGAGGCTGCTGGTGTTCAGGCGCGGCCTGAGCCTGACGCACCATGGGTGCGCGCCCGCTGATGCCTGTCGATATCCCGCAGATCAGTTTTGGCGGTGGCGCTGTTTCGCCCGGTGTCTATGCGCGGGTGGACCTGCAAAAGTTCGGTTCTGCTGCGGCTCGAATCCAGAACATGTTTGTTCATGCCGAAGGCGGATCGTCGAACCGGGCAGGTACGCGATACATCAATGAGGTGAAAGACAGCGCCAAGCGGGTCCGCAATGTCCCCTTTGAGTTCAATGAAGAGCAGGCTTACTGCCTGGAATTCGGTGACCGATACGTTCGCGTTGTCCGGAATGGTGCTCTGGTGCTTGAAGCGGAGAAGGCGATAACGGGAGCAACCTCCACAAATCCTGTAGTGCTTACGGTCAATGCGCACGGCTACTCAGACGGAGAGGAAGTCTTCATCTCGGGAGTAGGCGGGATGACGCAGATCAATGGCCAGTTCTACAAGGTAGCAGGCGCAACACCGAACTCGTTTGAACTACAGGGCGTCGATGGGACAGGTTTTGACGCTTACACAAGTGGCGGCACAAGCGAGCGGGTCTATGAGATAGAGACACCCTATCTTGAAGCGGATCTCGGTACGTTGAAATTCCGCCAGTCCAACGATGTGATGTTTGTGGTTCACAGAAGCCATGCTCCGCGGCGCTTGTCTCGCCTCGATCATGACGACTGGATACTTGTCGAGGAGCAGTTTGCGTCCACGCTCTCAGCTCCTACTGGCGTCAATACGACCAACAACGGCACCGGTAACAAGGTCAACGGTTACGTCGTTACCGCCTTCAATGAAGAGACCGGGGAAGAGAGTATTGTCTCCTCTCGTGTTGTCGCCGTTAACGATTTTGGTGAAATCGGATTCTTCGTTCGGGTCGCGTGGGCTTCCGTCCCGGGAGCGACCAAATACAACATCTATAAGGATGAGGACGGCAGCCTTTTTTACGGATACATCGGCAGCAGTGCGAGCCTGACCTTTACCGACAACAACATAGCGCCAGATTTTGCCGACACGCCGCCAACAAGCAACCGGAACCCTTTCGCAGCAGCGGGTGATTATCCCGGCGCAGTAGGGCTTCATGAGCAGCGCATTGCCTACGGTGGGTCCACCAATACGCCGCTCACGACAGAGATGTCTCAGACGAGCCAGTTCCAGAATTTCAACAAGTCCAGCCCAACTCGCGACAGTGACGCCGTTGCGTTCCGCACTGTGACCGGCCAGGGGAATGAAATCCGGCACTACCGGAGTTTTCGGGATCGGTTGTTCGTATTCACTTCCGGGGCAGTGTGGTCCGCGCGGCCGGGTGGGGACGTGGATGCGATCACACCCGCGAGCAAGAAAGTGTCGGTCGAGTTGTATCTGTCGGCAACCGATGTTCCGCCACTGACGATCAAAGAAAACATGCTGATGGTCTCCGGCCCGAACAACAGGGGCTACGAAGTTCACTCAATCGGCGTCTCGGTCGATACGCTGGGCTACTCCGGGTCGGACCTGACGGTTCTTGCGCGTCATCTGTTTGAAACGCACACCATTCGTGAGTGGGCATACATTGAGCGGCCCCATCGGTTGGTTGTGGCCGTGCGGGATGACGGCGTGATCCTATGCATGTCCTATCTCGAAGAGCACCAGGTCTATGCATGGAGTGAATGGACCACCGACGGTGCCTTTGAGAGTGTCGCCAGCGTGCCGGAAGGCAGTGAGGACGCGCTCTACGTCATTGTGCGCAGGACAGTGGACGGGGTTGCGAGACGCTATCAGGAACGCTTGCATACTCGCCAGTTCACAGAAATTGAAGGCGCGTTTTTCGTTGACAGCGGTCTCACCTATACGGGCACGGCCACAAGCCAAATCAGTGGGCTATCTCACCTTGAGGGCAAGGGAGTTGTGGCGCTGGCGGACGGGAATCTCGTGCAGGGGCTGACGGTGGCGGACGGCGCGGTGACCCTTCCTGACGCAGCCTCGGTTGTCCATGTGGGTCTCCCTTTTCTGCCGCTGATAGAAAGCATGCCCTTGAATGCCGGTCGTGCGACTATGGCGAAGAGGAAGGCAATATCGAAGGTGGCGCTGCGTGTGCTGAGTGCACGCGGTATATCCGCAGGGCCCGACGAAGCAAACCTTCAAACCTACCCGGCACGCGAGAGCGAACCATGGGGAGCGCCGGCTGGACTGCGCACAGGGGTCATCGAGCTTCCCATATCCAGCGATTGGGAACTCGACAGGTCGATTGTTGTGGTCGGGGAAGCTGGGCTGCCCATGACAGTGCTAGCAATGATGCCGCAGTTTGACTGAGTTCCGCATTGCTCCTGCTGGGGTTGCCGACATTGAAGAAGTGGCCTCACTGCTGCGCGATGTTGACCGAGAAGAAATCAATGACGCGTGCGGGTCTGATCCGCTACCAGCCTTGATAGGGAGCCTGACAGCAGGGCAGGAGGTGCGTTGCTTGCGAGCGGACGGCGCTGCCGTCTGCGTTTATGGCATGACGCTAAGCCAGCATACTCCGGGGCATGGATACCTATGGCTGGTCGGTACCGATCTTGTTGAAGAGCACTGGCGTCATTTTTTGCGGGTCAGTCACCAGCAGCTTAGAGAGCTGACCGCTGGCCTCACTCATGTAGAGAATTGGAGTTCCGCGCGGAACTCCAGAACGATTGCCTGGCTGGAATGGCTGGGCTTCACGATAGAGCCTGCGCGCCCGTGGGGCATTCATGGTGCTTTGTTTCATCATTTTTGGAAGGAAGTCTGATGTGCATTGATCCGTTGACGGCAATCACACTTGGATCCGCGGTTCTTGGCGGTGTTTCGTCTTTCAGCCAGTCATCGGCGGCGCGCGATCAGGCAAACTACCAGGCTGCCGTACAGCGAAATAACGAGATCATTTCGGAGCAGCGTGCCAGGACAGTTGAGCGCAAGGGGCGTGAAGAAGAACGGCTGCACCGCAGGCAGGTGGCCCAACTCAAGGGGCGCCAGCTGGTGTCGCTGGCAGGCTCGGGTGTTGATGTGACAACCGGGGACTCTGTTGACCTTCTGGCAGAGACGGCAGAGCTGGGTGAGCGTGATGTCCACAAGATTCGGGAGAACACGCAACAAGCTGCCTATGACGAGCGCTTGAACGCCCTGAGCTTCCGCAATGAGGCGCGTCTGTACGATGCCAAGGCCGCAAATGAGAACCCGCTGTTGGCTGGGACTACATCGCTTCTGACCGGGGCCGCGCCTATTGCGTCCAAGTGGTTCAGCAAGTCCGGCAAAAAGGCAGCCTGATGGCCACAGTTCCCAAAGCCTTTGAAAGTGGTCTGGGACAACAGACTACAGACGGTGCGCGCTCGCCGTTTCAGCGCACGTCTGCGCCTATCTCTGCGTTTCAGAGTGGGGGGACAGACGGACTTGCAGATCTAGGCAACGCAGCCAGCCAAATGGCTCTTCGGGTGAAAGCCCAGAATGATGAAGCGGCTTTGAATGCGCTTCAGACGGAGCTTGATGATTGGGAAACCACAAATGTTGTTGATGCTCAGTCCGGCGTCTTCAGCCGCAAGGGCAACATTGCCGGGATTACAGGTGAGACGAACGGCCTGTTTTCGGAGGCGTTCGGCGACAACCGGTTGCAGGACTTCGATGGCGAGTCACTAGAACAGGCTCGCGCGCTCATTCAACGCAAGCGGAACCAGATCACGCGGTCTGTAACCCGCTATGAGGCGAGGGAAGTAGACGCCTATCAGACGAGCCAGTTCCGGGCGGTGGTGGAAGGTGCCGAACTGGCTAGTCAGACATTCTTCAATGATCCGGAGCGGTTGACTGAAGAGTTCATGCTTGTACGAGACGCAATCGCCGGTCGGGTTGCCGCCGGCCAGATGAGCGGCGAGGAGGGCGACGTTGCGGCTAAGCAATTCCGGCAGGCCCAGCTTCTTGGAGCTGGGGAAAGCTGGGTACGCCATGACCTCCAAGGTGCGCGGCGGTTCCTTGACGAGAACCGAGACGAACTGGGTGCCGCCAATACGGCAAGGCTTGAGGATAAGATCGGTCGGGAGCAAAGAGCACGTGAGGCCCAGTGGCGGGCGCAGGTAGCGAGAACACAGTCGATTGCCGCGGCAGAGCTTGATGTGGCCATTCAGGAAGGGCGAGCCGGCCAGGACGACATTGATGCCGCCTATGAAAACGGGACGATATCTCCAAGCGCGTGGGCGTCACGCCGTCGCCAACTGGAAGCGGCGGATGAAAAGGCTGCGAAGGAACGTGAGCCTTTCGAGATGCTTGAATTGGGTGCGCCGCTTGACCCCTCGAATAAGGATCATCGCGATGCGGTCGGTGATTTGTTCGAGACGGGAGGTGGGCGAGAGGCTGTTATAGGCCTGACACCGGAGGGCGCCACTTTCGCAACTGGATTGGCAGCAGAAAGCGGCATTGTGCCAGATGATGTCATTGGCTTCGTTCGTGGTGCAATTGCTTCCGGTACGGATCAGCAACGTCAGTATGCCTATGACCTGATTGGGCGACTGGATGAAGAGGCTCCGGATGCGCTCAAGCGTGCCCTCAATACGAGTGAGCTGTCGGAGGCCGCTACATACCTGAAGCTCACCACTGCTGGCATGGCAGACAATCAGGCCATGGAAACAATCAGTGCCAATCGCGCTCTAGACGATGAGGGCAGGGCCAAGCGGCGCACGGCGGCGGCCAAGCTGTTCGAAGACATTCACATTACGAGTGAGTTCTTTGACCCAGGCTATTTTGTGTGGGAGCCGGATATGCCCGAATTCGTGCCCTTGTCGGATTCCATTGCATCAGATGCGCAGGCCGTATTCATCGAGACATATGTGCGCACGGGCGATGAGGACGTTGCCAAGGCCGCAACCTCGGATGTGCTCAACAAAACCTACGGCCCCTCAGAGGTCACGGGTAGCCGCACGCTTACGCAGTACCCGCCCGAGAACTTCTACTCCATTCCGGGTATCGACAACGACTGGATGGAACAACAGCTTAGAGAGGATGTTCTCGCCATCAACCCGGATGCGGAAGGCCAGCGGATAGAGGTCGTGCCCACCCCACGCACCGCGGCAGATGTTCAGGCCGGGCGCCCTCCGCGCTACCAGGTTCTTGTGCAGGACGAGAACGGTGTCTTCGAGCCGGTGCTTGATGAGAACAACAACGTGATGGACTACCGTTGGGACCCTACCCCGATTGTTGAGCGGCGTAAGGCGGAATTGACTGAGACCCGCGAGGTCATTGTCGAAAGTGAACAACGCGCGCCACACACGCTCCTACGCAGGGCGATGGGACTGGACGCGCCGACGGCGGATGACCCGTCGCGCATCCGGCGCGCGCTTCATTTGCCCGACCCTGACAGTGACTTCGAGATTCCGGCAAAACCTCTGGCGGAAGATACCATTGCTGCGACGCCCGAAATAGGCCTCGGTGTTGAGGGGAACAACTAATGCCGTTTGAGGTTGCCGAACGCCGCATCAATCCGGTGTTCGCCATTCCGGATCGGAAGCGGGAGCGCGTTGAGGCACCCAATTTTCTGGACGAAACGATTCCAGCTGCCTTGCGTATTGAGAACCCGGTCGGCTCCCTGGTAGCCCAGCAGGGTCGTGGAGTCCGGTTTCCCCTTGACCCTGACTTCAACCCTCTTGAAGACGTGACGGGATATGAAGGCTACGAGGATCTGTTTGTAGAGGCCAAGAACGCAGACCATCTGGCCGCCATTAAGTCGGACATAGATCGAGAGACCAAGGACCGCGCTACGATAGCAGCAGCGGGTACGGCGGGCGACGCCGCGGCCCTTGCGGCAGGTCTGGTTGATCCGATGAATCTGCTTCCGGGCGGTGTGGTCTACAAGGGAGGTAAGTTGGGCTTTACCGTCGCTAAGACAGCTGCTTCAACAGCAGCGGCGGGCACTGCGTCCGTAGCAGCTTCTGAGGTTGCATTGCATGCAACGCAAAACCTACGGACGGCAGAAGAAAGCGCCGTTGCGATTGGCGTTGGGACACTGCTGGCCGGGACCATTGGCGGGGCTATTTCTGCGTGGGGTGGTCGCCGGGCTCTAAACGAACTATCCGAGAAGGTCTCACGGGACTTCGAGCGGGCTGTGCCTGACGGTCGCCCGACACCGGAAGATATCGCTGCGGCGTCTGCTGATCTGTCTGCCGCTCGTGTGCCCCAGACCACCCTTGAGGACGAAAGTCTGGTGGGCGCGCTGGGGTTAGAGAAGCTGACACGCGGCTTGAACCCGGTCCTGCGGTTGGCCCAATCACCTTCAAAGAAGGTCCGGGAGGTCTCGCAGGGGCTGATTGAAAGCCCGCTGTATGTGAACAAGAACCTGGAGGGCGTGGCGTCTGAACAGGCCGTAGAGACGCTGGCCAAAGAACACCGTGCCAGGCTGTTCCGGGCCGTTTCGGCTAACAGGGATGCTTACAGGGCGCATCGTGAGCAGGGCGGTGCACTGGGGAAAAGAGAGTTCGCAGAAGAAGTCGGGCGAGCGTTGCGGCGCGGTGATACCTCGGATGTTCCCGGCGTAGAAGCGGCCGCGCGGGCATATCGCTCAGAACTCTATGATCCGCTGAAAGATGCAGCGATCAAAGAAGGTCTGTTGCCGGAGGGTGTAGAGCCAGACACGGCTGTTTCCTATCTGTCCCGCCTGTACAATCGCGAGCGCATTGTCGCGCGTGAGGATGAGTTCCGGGCGGTAATCCGTGAATGGTCGATTGAAAAAGCCCAGCAGGCTATTCGTGCTGAGCGCGCGCCGCTGGCGCGAGCCGTCAACAACATTCGGTCTGAAATTGATGAATTACGCGTGGCGCAGGAACGCGACCTTGTTGCTGCGGATCGCCCAAGCGACGAGGAACTACCGGAGGGCGTGACCGCGGATGATGTGCGCGCCGCGATAGGTTTGGTTCAGCAGGGCGCGCCGCCCAGACCACAATCACTTACGCAGTTTCTTGCGGGGAAGGGTGGTCTGAAGGAGTTGAAGGGCGAGTTGGCGGCCATTGGTATCACCAACCGCACGCGGCCCGGATTCGTCAGAAAGCAGGACGGCCTTGATCTGGATGATGCAGCGTTCCTGGCATGGGAGGAAGGCTTCATCCGCACCCCCGAGCGTCCAACGGTTCGCGAGTTTTTGAGTGTTCTGGATGACGACTTCAACCAGCGCATCCTATCTGTGCGGCAGGTCGATGATGATGCGGCGCGGGCCTTGGAAGAGTTCGAGGATATCCGCCGCTCTCTGGATGAGTTGGGTGTGGATTTTGCCAATGCGCAAAGTCCTCTACGCCGCCGCGTCGGTGTATCTGAAGAGATGCAGGCAATCATCGCGCGTGCGAATACGCTACGCAGTGAGCGCCGTGCTCAAAAGATTCAGGACCTTGAGCTGCGTCTAACCCGCGCGGAGGCGGAGGCAAACATTGAGGTTGATCCAAAGTTCGACCTTGAGGAATACGCAGAAGAGATTGCAGATAGCGTAATAGCCAAGCTGAAGGTATATGACGCCCAAACGCAGCCCATGAGAATTGCAGTGGCGGAACGGGGGCCTCTTGCAGAGCGGGTGTTTGATATCCCGGATGAGCGTATCGAGGACTTTCTTGAAAGCGATGCGGATCTGATCGCCCAACGCTATGAACGGGTCATGTCGGCGGATATCGAGCTGCAACGCAAGTTCGGCTCGACCACGATGCAGGAGCAGCTTGACGACATAAACACTGAATATGCCGACATGGCCAAGGTAGCCACGACTGAGAAGGGACGCCGCGCGTTGGAGAAGGCCCGGCGCGAGGATATCCGTGATATCGAGGCCATGCGCGACCTCATACGCGGCACCTACCGCCATTCATCCTTTGATGACCCATCTGCCACCTTTGCACGCGTTCAGCGCGTCGCCCGTGACATGCGTTACATGGCACTGCTTGGTGGTGTCACAATCTCTAGCTTTCCCGACATTGCGCGTCCGGTGATGACGGCGGGGCTCTACAATGCATTTGCTCATGGGTTCGTGCCGTTTGTAACGAGCATGAAAGCCCGCAAGATGGTGAAGGCTGAAGCGCAGCTTGCTGGCCAGGTGACCGAACGTGTCCTGCAGGGCCGCGTGGCGGCACTGGCGGAGCTGGCTGATCCCTATGCACACGGTACGGCCTTCGAGCGGTTTGTCTCCAACTCTGCGCGGGTGTTCAGCAACCTCAACCTGCTGAACTACTGGAATGACACGATGAAACAGATCGCGTCGGGCGTCACCATGTCCAGGCTGGTGGATTTGTCTCGTAGGTACAGCAAGATCAAGCCCAAGGATAAATCCTATCTGTCGTTTCTTGGTATTGATGAGGTGCTGGCCGGACGCATTGCCAAACAATTCAAGAAGCACGGGGATACCGAAGGTGGTGTGCGCATTGCCAACAGCGATATGTGGGACGATGAGGTAGCAACCCGCGCCTTCCGTGCCGCTATCAACAAGGATGTGGATTCTACAATTGTTACGCCGGGTGTGGGCGACAAACCCATCTTTATGAACACCGAGCTGGGGCGCACGGTCGGCCAGTTCAAGAGCTTCATGTTTGCGGCTAACCAGCGTGTGATGTTGCGCGCGGCCCAAAGGCAGGACAAGGGAACCGCAGCCGGCATGGCCATGATGGTCGCCATGGGCGCGATGGTCTACTGGCTCAAGACGCTGCAGCATGACCCTAAGAAACTGTCTGATGATCCGCGAGTGTGGCTGGCGGAAGGCCTCGACCGTTCGGGACTTATTCCCGTCATGATGGAAGCAAACAACATTGCGGAGAAAGTCGGCTTCCCGCTTACTTTCCGATCTTTATCAGGTGGTGGAGTAGCGAGCCGCTATGCCTCACGTTCATTGCCGGAAGCCTTGCTGGGGCCGTCTCTTGGTCAGACAACCGACCTGGCTTTGACATTGCGTGCGATTTTTGCCGGTGAGGCGAGCGAAAGCGATATCAGCGCGTTCCGCCGTTTGCTCCCATTCCAAAACCTATTTTACATTCGTGGGCTTTTCGACGTGATGCAGGATTCTGTCACTAATGATGACTAGTCGGGTCAAGACAATCGCGTCGTTTGTAGCGGTGGGTATTTCGGTGCTCCTGTGGGCGCTCGCGTTTGCCGATGTTATTGACCGAGAAATGGTGCCAGTCTTTGCCGTCATCACAATCAGTCTAGGCTGGCTGGCGTGGCGAGTATCAGAGAACGCCTTTGACTGGCCTAACAAGGGCAAAGCGTCGGTCTATCTGTTCGTATGGATATTCGCAGTTGTCATCGTCGTTGGCATGACTGCGCCGGGAGGCGATTGCTTCACCGATTGGGACGGACGTTCGAACAGCGTGGTTTGTGGGTAGGGTGCATGAGTTTGGTGGCTGTACTGATTGCTCAAATGCTTGACCCGGTACGCGTGCTCGCTGTCTGGCTTGTGATGTGGGCTGTTGGCGGCTGGAAGGGCGCGGTAGTTGGAATACTGGTGTCAGCGGTTGTTGCCGAGATCATTCTTGTAGCCCTTTCGACAACCCGGGAGTTTGGTCAAGGGTTGCCTACGGGCTTGGTGGCAAGTGCCTTGTTGGCTGCTATAGGCTTTGGCCTCCGCAGTATCTATCTCCGAGTACGGTAGCGTTGTAGCGCGTCTAGACACCTAACGGTCTGCGTGACTATTCGCTTGTTTCCGGACATGGGAATGCTTCGAATAGGGCGATAGCGTAGATGACGCCCGCATCCATGTGCAGTAGCTCTGGATTTTGTTCAGCGTACTTTAGGAAAATTCTTGTGTGCTGAGCGCGTGATAAGTGTGGTGGGACACACCTCAAAAAGTCTTCCGTGTTGTTTCCTACAGAGAGGCCGCTGTGGAAGCCGTCAAGCCAGCCGACACAGCGTGAGAAAGCGTAGTGGTCAGTGGTATATTCGGGCCCGCGCATACCTTGGCACAGAGCTTCCAGGTCTTGGGCGCTATCGGTGCGTCCAGCTGGGTTGTGTTGGGCATATGTTGGCGTGATTAGAAAACCAGCAAGTAGTGCCAGGCACGCGAAGAGTGAATTGTGGGCATGTTTCACTTCGCAAACCCCTTTTCTACAGGCTGCTCGCTAAGAGCGCATTTCAACGAACCTTACATAGTCACGTGCAATCGCAACAATGGCGTAGATCAAAGCATAGATCATGATGAGCATGTTGGCCTGAAAGAATCCGGCGGCTTCCGGCGCATCAAGCGAGACGAGTTGCCATGCCGCGTCTTTGTCACCAGCCATGATCCAGTTGATGCTGAGCATGTTTACCAGAAAGCAAAGAAGCGGCACCAGCGCGAAGACGTAAGACATCGAGATATGGAAAAGGGTGACCCTGCTGCGTTCCAGGTGCAGGGCTCGAGATCGCCAAAGGGCCAGCGGGTAGACCACAACAAGGCTACCGACACACGCGAATATAATCCACGGCGTGGGGATCAGGATTATCTGAGACATTGTTGGCCTTAGCGTGGCGGCAGAAAGATAGCGGCGGCAACCACGGCGGTAAGGGCGGCGGCGAAAGAACCGAACACCATCATTGGGAAGCTGACGGGGACGATGTACATGCTGACCAGCACAAGCACCATCGTACCCATCACACCGCCTGCACTGAAGTGCCGTAGGTAGTCGAGCATTGTGGCGAACATCCCGGCCTGCCTTGCCTGATCGAACAGTGTCAATGCGTCACGCAGGCCGTGTGAGTGTTTCTTTTCGCGGTCTGCTGGCGCTTTCATATGTACGAGAGCCATTGTGCCTCCAAGAAGCTTAAGAGTGCCCTACTCGGCGGTAAACACTTTGTTAACCATACCGGCCAAGGTGGGAAGTAATTGGCCAGTTTCTGCCCTTTAGATAAGCCGTCGACACAACTGATGCACGCGTAAAAGGCGATTTTGTTAGTTAATTTTGTATTGACTCGGTTTTCAACAATTTTTTGAAACCTCGCCGTTTGCTTCGGTAATTCCGCCTCTCAAATCATCGCCGGTTGTCGAATCGCGACACCTGAAAATGACCTTCCGTCAGTTTGGGGCGCCTTCAAAGACCTCTCCAAGCAAGACCGTTTGCATTGCTATTAACACCGTCCCTCCTGGGGCGGTTTTTTTATGGGAAACCCCAATGACCATTTCCGATACCCCGTCTAAAGAGACCAAGCTGGGCAATGACTCCGCCACAGAATTCAGCTTCTCCTTCCGCATCAACAAGGCTGCAGACCTGACGGTGCTTCTGACCGTCGATGATGCGGCTCCGGTGACATTGACGGAAGGGACCGGTGCGACCAACTACTCCCTCCAACCAACGAGCACGTTTCCAGGCACCGGCACGGTTACCTATCCCGCCTCTGGCGGTGTCCCTATGCCGGTCGGCACGAACCTGACTCTACTACGGCAGGTTTCCATTGATCAGGAAACAGACCTTCTGAACCAGGGGGCGTGGAACCCGTCTCAGGTTGAAGACGCTCTTGATTACTCGGCGATGATCTCCCAGCAACAGCAAGAGGTGCTTGACCGCACGGTCAGGGTGCCCGCGACCGTTGCGAGTGGGGTGGACTACACGGCACCAGCCCCCTCAGCGGGGCGCGTTCTTGCTGTCTGGAATGAAACAGCTACAGCTCTAGAAATCGGCCCCACGGCGGCGGACATAGCGAGTGCGCAACCGTCTGCGGCAACTGCCGTGGCCGCTGCGGATCAAGCAAACGCGGCACTTGCTGCAATCTCCGCCTTGTCGCCTTGTGCCTATGTCTTGAACCGAACCAGCCTGAAGGCTGTTTCCACATCCGACTTCACTAACTCATATCTGCTAGAGGCGGGTAGAGAAGGAAGGTTTGCATTCAAGACCGGCGACTACTCGGCACAGATTGCTGCCGATCCTCAGGAGCTGTCTTACATAAAGGCTGATGATACCGAGGCTTCCGCTGGTGCCTGGGTGAGAGTGGTGGACAGTGGGCAGGTTAGTCGTCCCACATTTGCTGGTCAGCTTCAGTACGTCAGCGAAACACAGTTGCGGTTGCAGGGTGTTCGTGGAAATGAGCATTCGGTTCCGGACGGGAGCGGCGGGTGGATCGCAGTCGATATCTCAACTGCCCCTACAGTCGACACAACAGGCCTTTCAGCCAGCACTTTCCACTACGCCTACCTGCGCAACAATGGCAGCGCGCCAATCGAGCTATCCACCACAGGGCCAACATGGAATGAAGGTTTCGAGGTCAAGACAGGCGAACCCGATCACCTGCTGATTGGCTACGTCCACACCAATAGCAGCACAGAATTTGAGGACAGTCCTACACACCGTTATGTGCGTAGCTATTTTAATCGCGAGCCGCTAGAACTTGAGAACGCATTCACAGCTATTCGCTCGGTGAGCGGTGGCATTGGGTGGCAAGAAATGAATGCGGAAATCCGGTGCAGGTTCATCGCCGCGCCGGGGGACCTGGTCCTTGGGTTCACATCGGCTTACACGTTCAACAACGGTACCGGGTTCACTTACTCAGGTGTCGGGCTGGACGGCAACGCCAATGTATCCCCTGCTGCTGGTGTTCCTTCATTCTCAGGCGGTGGTTCAGCAGTTACTGCTCCTGGTGTCTTTAAGTTTGATACGGCTGCTGAGCACTTCTTGACCTATGCCGGCAAAGCGACGATTGCCCCGGGGTCGTTTGGAGCCACTGATAGCGGCGGAACCTCAGAGTTCGGCCGGCTTAGCGCTATGATCATCCCCGCCGCGATCTGAGCCTCATAACTCTCATCACTGGTTTCTGCCGTCCCGCTCGGGGCGGTTTTTTTATGGAGCGTCCCTGATGAACTTGAACCTCGTGCGCTACGCGTGCGGAGACAAATCCACTATGGGCGCGTTGTCTATTGATGGAAAGTTTGCTTGCTACACACTGGAAAACCCGTGGCTTGATAACCGGCGGCGCATTTCCAGCATTCCGACCGGCACCTATGAATTGCAGCTTCGCAAAGAGGGCGGCTGGCACGGGCGGGCAGCGGTAAAGTTTCCCGACATGCACAGAGGCATGATTGAGCTGCGTGACGTGCCCGGACGAACCTTCATTCTCATTCACTGGGGCAACACATCGCGCAACACAGACGGTTGTGTCCTTGTGGGAAACACGGCCTCGCCGGACTTCGTGGGGCATTCAGTG
>JANQMQ010000488.1 GCA_028279995.1 Candidatus Phaeomarinibacter sp.
ATCTCATCCAACTTCGGCATGCGCCGTCACCCGATCCTCGGCTACTCCAAGATGCACACGGGCACAGACTTCGCAGCTCCCACCGGCACACCCATCTACGCTGCAGGCAACGGCACCATCGTCAAGGCGGGCTGGAACGGCGGCTACGGCAAATACGTCAAGATCCGCCACGCCAACGGCTACGCAACGGCCTACGCTCACATGAGCCGCATCGCCAAGGGCATCACCCCTGGCGCCCGTGTGACCCAAGGCCAGACCATCGGTCGCGTCGGCTCCACCGGCCGCTCCACCGGCCCGCACCTGCATTACGAAGTGCATGTGAAGGGCAAGAAGGTGAACCCCATGGCCATCCGCGTCCCGACCGGCCGCAAGCTGGAAGGCAAGGCGCTGAAGGCCTTCAAGGCTGCCCGTGACGGCATGACCGCTGAAATGGCGCAGATCGAGCCGCTGAAGCCGGCTATCGAATCGGCCAGCGCGGCAACATCAGACACAAACAGCTCAGTCGAGTAAGCCGCTCGACACCGGACACCAAAAAGGGCGGCTCCCACGAGCCGCCCTTTTCTTTTGTCCAACAACTGCCTGGTCAGTGCACCACAGGCGCTTCCGGCTCGTCTCCGGCAGGCGGTGCCGTGGGCAGGTCTGAGCCCAGCCCCGCAAAATCTGCGGAGACATCGCGACCGTTGATGATGAGGCCACCTTCGCCTGCGTCCACCACAACGGTCTCGCCGTCATGGATGACGCCTTCAAGCACCAGTTCCGCCAGCGGGTCCTGCAGGGCGCGCTGGATGACGCGCTTCAGGGGGCGCGCCCCATAGGCCGGGTCATAGCCCTTCTCGGCCATCCACAGCTTGGCGGCGTCCGTGAGGTCCAGCGTGATCTTGCGGCCTTCCAGCAGGCGCATCAGGCCGCCCATCTGGATGTCCACGATGCCCGCCATCTGGTCGCGGCCCAGCCGGTGGAACAGGATGATCTCGTCCAGCCGGTTCAGGAATTCGGGCCGGAAATGCATCCGCACTGAGCCCATTACCTGATCCCGCACGGCTTCCGAGTCTTCACCATCGGCCTGCGCCACCAGATATTCAGCGCCCATATTGGACGTCATGATGATGAGCGTGTTGCGGAAGTCGACCGTGCGGCCCTGCCCGTCCGTCAGGCGCCCGTCGTCAAGCACCTGCAGCAGAACATTGAACACATCCGGATGCGCCTTCTCGATCTCGTCGAACAGCACCACCTGATAGGGCCGCCTGCGGACAGCTTCCGTCAGCGCGCCACCTTCTTCGTAGCCCACATAGCCCGGAGGCGCCCCGATCAACCGGGCAACCGAGTGCTTCTCCATGTATTCTGACATGTCCATGCGGACGATGGCGCTGTCATCATCAAACAGGAAGCCGGCCAGAGCCTTGGTCAGCTCCGTCTTGCCGACACCCGTCGGTCCGAGGAACATGAAGGAGCCGATGGGACGGTTGGGGTCCTGCAGACCCGCACGCGCACGGCGCACCGCCCGGCTGACAGCGGCAACGGCTTCCTTCTGGCCAATCACGCGATTGCCCAGCACTGTTTCCATCTGCAGCAGCTTCTCTCGCTCGCCTTCTAGCATCTTGTCGACGGGGATGCCCGTCCAGCGCGAGACGATGCCCGCCACATGCTCGTCGGTCACTTCCTCGTCCAGCATGGCGCCTGTGTCGGGCGCGTCGCTGTTGTCTGCCTCGCTGAGCTTCTTCTCAAGCTCCGGGATCACGCCATAGGCAAGCTCACTGGCGCGTTCCAGATTACCGGCCCGCTGCACCTTCTCGAGGTCACTGCGGGCTTGGTCCAGCTCCTCCTTGAGCTTCTGGGAGCCTGCGAGCTTTTCCTTCTCGCTTTCCCAGCGCGCTGTCAGTTCCGACGCCCGCTGTTCAAGCTCGGCCAGGTCCTTCTCCAGCGTTTCCAGACGATCCTTGGAGGCATCGTCCGTTTCCTTCTTGAGGGCCTCGCGCTCAATCTTCAGCTGGATGACCTTGCGGTCCAGCTCATCCAGTTCTTCCGGCTTGGAATCAACCTGCATGCGCAACCGGCTGGCGGCTTCGTCCACAAGGTCGATTGCCTTGTCCGGCAGGAACCGCTCGGTGATGTAGCGATCACTCAGCTGGGCTGCCGCCACGATGGCGCTATCGGTGATTCTCACCCCGTGGTGCAGCTCGTACTTTTCCTTCAGCCCACGGAGAATCGAAATCGTGTCCTCGATCGTTGGCTCATTGACCATCACAGGCTGGAACCGGCGGGCCAGCGCGGCGTCTTTCTCAACGTGCTTGCGGTACTCGTCCAGCGTCGTCGCGCCCACGCAGTGAAGCTCACCACGCGCCAGGGCAGGCTTGAGCAGGTTGGAGGCGTCCATCGCCCCATCCGTCTTGCCCGCACCCACAAGCGTATGCATTTCGTCGATGAACAGAATGATCTGGCCGTCAGCGGCTGTCACTTCGTTGAGTACACCCTTGAGGCGCTCTTCAAACTCGCCGCGATACTTCGCTCCGGCAATCAGCGCGCCCATATCGAGCGCCAGCAGGGACTTGTCCTTGAGGCTCTCAGGCACGTCTCCATTGACGATTCGCAGCGCAAGGCCTTCCGCGATGGCGGTCTTGCCGACACCCGGTTCACCAATGAGCACCGGATTGTTCTTGGTCCGGCGCGACAGAACCTGGATGGTCCGACGGATCTCCTCATCACGGCCGATCACCGGATCCAACTTGCCGTCGCGGGCGACCTGCGTCAGATCGCGCGCATACTTCTTGAGCGCATCATACTGGTCTTCGGCACCCGCACTATCAGCGGTCCGGCCCTTGCGGAGGTCCTGAATGGCAGTGTTAAGACTGGAGGGCGTGACACCCGCTTCCTTCAACGCCTGCCCGGCCTCTGTCTGCGTCGCCATCACCAACGCCAGAAGCACCCGCTCGGCGGTGACGAAGCTGTCGCCTTCCTTCTTGGAAATTTCTTCAGCTGTATCAAAGACGCGCGCGGTTTCCGGCGCGAGATACAGCTGACCGGCACCCGTGCCTTCCACCTTGGGAAGCTTGTCGAGCATCAGTTCAACGGCCTGGAGCGCCACATCAGGGCGTCCACCGGCTTTTCGAATGAGATTGGCTGCAAGCCCTTCCTCGTCATCAAGGAGGACTTTCAGCATGTGTTCGGGTTTGAACTGTTGATGGCCTTCGCGGACGGCCAGCCCCTGCGCAGATTGCAGAAAGCCCTTTACGCGATCTGTATAGCTCTCGAGATTCATCGAGGTCCCTCTTTTCAGCCCTTATTGGCACTGTATGAAACGTCCCCGTTCGGGCAACGTCTCTGAGTTATGTCAGTTGCAGAACCGCCCAAAAGAGGCACGATCCTGCGCATTACATGTGGTGTGTTATATGCGCCACACAAGAGCCGAAGCGCCAAAAAACGCCGGAAAACCGTTCAATTGGTGAGGCTATAGCGCCAAGGTTGCCATCGCGTTCACAGACACACGAAAGAGACCATTGCAAATGGCTGATCCCCGCGTCACCGCGCTTTACCGTTATCCTGTCAAAGGCCTGTCGCCGGAACACCTGGCACGCGTCAGCCTTGATGCCGGTGGGACCATGCCGTGGGACCGTGCTTTTGCCATTGAAAACGGGACGGCCGATTTCGACCCGGACAACCCAGAATATTTCCCGAAAACCAAGTTCCTGATGCTTGCCAAGAATGAGCGGCTCGCGACCCTTGAAACATCATTCGAAGATGACACCGGTACGCTGACCATCCTCAGGCGGGAGAAAAGCGGCAAGACAAAGCAGGTCGCCAAGGGGGACATTACCTCACGCATCGGCCGTCAGCTGATCGAGCACTTTCTCACCAGCTACATGGAAGATGACCTGCGCGGGCCGCCACGCATGGTAACCGTGCCACAGGGACACGGCGCGGGCTTTTCATTTTCAGATGTGCCGATGAAAGTCCTCTCACTCATCAATCTGGAGAGCGTACGCGATCTTGAGCGGGTAACTGGGGAACCCGTCGATCCGCTAAGATTCCGAGGCAACGTCTATGTTGACGGTTTGCCTGCCTGGAGTGAGCTGGAATGGGAAAACAGGGCGTTTTCCATCGGCGGTCTGAAGGTGAAAGGCATCCTGCGGACACAACGATGCGCTGCCACCAACGTCAATCCGCAAACCGCCGAACGCGACATGAACCTGCCACAGGCTCTGCGCATCGGGTATGGCCACATGGATATGGGCATTTACTGCGAAGTGCTGGAGGCAGGGGAACTGGCGACAGGTGACGTGCTGACCCCGCCTGCATAAAGCCAATCATGCAACGCGAGAGTTAAGCGGGTTCGGCAACCGCATCATCGGATTCGCCGTCTGCTGACTTGTCAGCCGACGCGCCGGTCTTGATCAGAATGACCTCTGCCTCGCCGGCACCATCCTCACCGCCGGCCTCATCACCGCCGGACTTCTCTTCGGCAGCATCTGTCGAAGCCTGAGCAGAGCCTTGGCCGTCTTCAGCAGCATTTTGCTGCACGTTGTCGCGCCG
>JANQMQ010000525.1 GCA_028279995.1 Candidatus Phaeomarinibacter sp.
AGGCGCCGTTCCTGGTGATCGATAACTCAGCGGATGACGGCTGTACGCCGAGCCATGCGGACCGCATCTATGCGGGCATCGGTCACGACGACAAGGAGCGCCACACCATCCAGGGTGCGACCCACTACTACATCGGCCAGCCGGACAAGATGGGCGAAGCGGTGAAGATCATCATCGACTGGCTTGGCCGCAAGAACATGCTGGCCTAGCCTAGCATTGCATCGACAAACCGTTCCACCAGTGCTCCGGCAAACCAGGAGCCGACGGGAATTGAGACGATCAGGAGCCAGCGCAGTACTGTCGGCGCGCCAAATGGCCACTCCGGAAGATCGTCGACCCGGTCACGCAGGTCAACGATGGCCCCAAGCTCCGCGACACTGTCCGGGCGCGCTGTACTCCCTCCGGGATGGGTGGCGATGATGGATTCAAGGCGCTGCAGCTCTGACGCCTTGGCAGCGACGATGGCCTTGCGCGCACCCCAAGCGGGCAGCACGAGCAGGACTATCGACCCCAGGGTTAAAGTCAGAAGGTAGAGCGATGGGGCAATTGTCCATGTTGGATCTGACAGCAGCGGGATTGCCAGCGTGACGCCAACCGCCATGTAAAGTGTGGCGATCACACCCACCTGACCAATGACCGCCAGTCTGGATGAACCATAGACATCTACCTTCAGGTGCCTGCGCGCTATCGCTGACAGACGCCAGAGAGCGACAAGCTCATCCAGCAGCAGCGTTGCCGATGCCCAAAGCAGGAACACCACCCGCGCATAGATGCTGAAAGCGAGGATCTGATGTGAGGTTGTCTCCACCTCGAAACGGATGAGTTGGCTGAAACCCCCGCTAAAATAGATGACCATCACAACTGCTGCCGTGCCGGCGAGGTTCCGCAAGGTCCGGGAAAAGGAAAGAATATGCGCGCGTGCCTTATCGTACCCTCTGTCGTCAAGGTCGAGATGTGGCCGAAGACGTTCGACGCTGACCTCCAGATGCAGCCGCATCATGATGGATGCGATCACAATGAAGGCCACTAGCGCCGTGGTCATATAGTCGGCCCAGAAGCCGGCGAGGAGGGCATCGACAAACCCACGCCACTCGTGGCCGGCATTTGTCGGTTGCACGAGCACCAGCGAGAGAGTCAGCACCGCATCCGCCACGATGAGCAGAACAAGAACCGTAACCACCGGGTGGACAGGCAGAGCCCGAAGCACTCTCTGGATGAAAGGCATCCATTGATAACCGTCAGGTGGTGCAGGAGGCAGGGGCATGATGCGTCTCGATTGATCGCGCGTCAGCTATCGCGTGCAGTCGGCAATGACATCACAAAATAGTCTGATTTGCTTCCTAGACCCAAGACCGGGTGCCGAAAGGGGAATACATCATGTTGTTCAGAGCAATTCTGCCTGCTGCACTGGTCATCGGCGCGCTCGGTGCAGGAGCCGTCAGCATCATCGGCAATTCGCACATGGCCTTGGCTGACGAAACAGGCCGATACACCATGCAACCTGTCGATGGCGGCTTTCTGCGCCTTGATACTCAGACAGGTGCCGTTTCCGTCTGTTCGGATGCGGATGGTAGCTGGTCCTGCGCACCGACAGATGATGAAAGGTCTGAGCTCGAGCAGGAAAACGCAGAATTGCGTGCAGACAATCTGGTTCTGCGTGAGCAGATTGCCGAGCTTGGCGAAAAACCGAAGGTGACCACGCCCGAAGACGTGGATGCGGCGATGGATGCGTTTGAAACTGTAGCCGAGCGCTTTGGTCGGATCATCAAGATCATGCGCCGAGAGATGGAAGAGCTCGACCAGGAGCTCAATGAGCCCGCCGGTCCGGACCCGGCTCCCGCCAACTAGGACCTGTGATCAGGCACCGATGCCGTCCACAAGCTTGCTCTCCAAATGCTCCCGCA
>JANQMQ010000530.1 GCA_028279995.1 Candidatus Phaeomarinibacter sp.
GGCGTGGAAGGAAGCGGCCCATACGCTGAAAGGATCAGCGCGGGGCGTGGGGGCCTGGGCACTGGCGGATGCGACAGCAGACGCAGAGCTGCTGACGTCGGGGCCGGACCGCCTGGCGGTTATCCCCAGCCTTGATGTGCTGGTGGCAGCCGCCACCGGATTCATTGATGAGCTTCTGGAAGACTGGCAGAGCTAGCTCGCGCAGGTCACGCCAATGCGCCGCGAATGAGTTTGCGTAGCTCATTCGGGAACGCGGCCTTTGTTTCCGTGAGTGTCTTCTTGCCAAAAATCTGCTGCAGGGTCGGCTGCGAAAGGCTGAAGTAGTTTATCGCGCCCAGCAGCTGGTAGACGACAGCCAGCAGCTCCCCATCGGTGCGTGTGCCGTGACCGGGCACCTGCCGCGCCATGTCGATGAGTTTTTTCAGAAACGGTTTGAGATACCAGCTGCGCGCCTGTTCCGCGCGGCTGACATTGTCCAAAAGCTCACGCACAACCACGCGGGCGCCGGTAGAGGCCTCAGCGCCCGGTTCGTAGAGCGCCATCAGGGTTTCCTCCAGGTGATGCTCTGGTGCTGACTGCTGCGTCTGAAGCGCTTCAATCCGATCCAGCATCTGGTCATTGATCAGCTTCAGCACCTCTCCGTAGAGTTTTTCCTTGGTGCCGAAGTGGTGCAGCAATGCCTGCTTCGTGAGGCCCAGTTCCCGCGAAATCTCAGCGATGCTGGCGCCATAAAACCCCTTTTCCGCGAACAGTGTGAGGGCTGCCTGCAACAGATCCGGTCTAGTTGTGGTGCTCATTGGATCAAACTCCCCGCATCATCGCGTGTTGACTCCTTACCGATCGGTAGGTAATTACTTACCGAGTGGTAAGTCGCAGTTCATGTTTTGACATCAATAGCATCGTGGAGGAACCCCATGTCGACAGATACCGTCCTTTTGGAAAAGGCTGATGGCGTTGCAACGATCACGCTCAATCGCCCGGAGAAATACAACACGCTGCGGTACGACCTTATCGAAGCGCTCAACGCAGCTTTGGCGGATGCCAATCGCGATGACTCCATCAAGGTCATTGTGCTGCAGGGTGCCGGCGACAGTTTTTGCGGTGGCTTTGATTTCTCAAACGGGCTGGAGCATTTTGGAAACATCAAAGAGGACAGTTATGACCCGGGCATGGACGTCATGGCTGTCACCGGTCAGTACAATTCATACATCCCGACCTTCATGGGGCTCTGGCGTGGCGGCAAACCGACGATTGCCAAAGTTCATGGCTACTGTGTCGGCGGCGGGTCCGAGCTGGCTCTGTGCGCGGACATTGTGGTGGCATCGGATGATGCCCGCATCGGCACGCCCTATTCGCGGGTGTGGGGCTGCCACCTGACCGGCATGTGGGTGTATCGGCTTGGGCTGGCCAAGGCCAAGTACTATGCGCTGACCGGCGAGTGGGTGAGTGGCAGAGAAGCCGCTGACATCGAGTTGATCAATTTCTCGGTGCCGCTTGAAGACCTGGATGCCGAGGTCGACCGGATTACCGACAAGCTGACGAAGATCCCGCTGACCCAGCTTGTTTCCATGAAGCTCGTCGTCAATCAGGCGTACGACAATATGGGACTTCAGAGCACGCAGACGCTTGGGCCCATTCTTGACGGGATCATGCGCAATACGCCGGAAGGGCGGCAGTTTGTGCGGGACGCTGCAAGTGGCGGGGTCAAGTCTGCCGTCATCAAGCGGGATGGGCCATTTGGAGACTACAGCCAGGGCAAGCCCGAGGATCATCCGCGCAAGAAATCGGAGCTCGGCCTCGCCTAGAAGCCGCATGCACGCTAGCCTACCTCCCAATGACATGCCGAAACGGCAGACATTTGGGAGGTGGCGGACATGACGCACGCAGCAGCACGCGTGGAAGGCCTGAAACGTGAAGACCTGCCGGAGCTGGAAGGTGTGTTCCAGCTTGTTGAAGGCGCAATGGGCTTCCTGCCCAATTCCATGCTGATCATGGCGCGCAAACCGGGGCTGGTTGAGGCCTTTGTCAGTTTCTTTGCGTTTG
>JANQMQ010000548.1 GCA_028279995.1 Candidatus Phaeomarinibacter sp.
CTTCCGCCAGCTTCGAGCCCTGCTCATCGGAATGGCCGAGGTCACGCTCTGAGAAGAACACTTCGTGGTGAATATCGAGTGCAGCCAGATCATCCTTGATCATCGCCATCATCGCATTGATGGAGGCATTCTTGACGATGGGAAGCCATTCAGCTTCGTCCATGTCGGCAAGAGCCTTGCCGTGCTCATCCGCAAGAGCTTTGCCCACCGGCACGAGATAGTCGCCGGGGTAAAGCCCTTCCGGAATCTCACCGATGTCTTCACCCAGTGCTTCGCGGTAGCGCAGGAACGCGGAGCGCGCCAGCACCTCGATCTGACCGCCTGCATCATTGATGTAGTACTCGCGCGCCACATCATAGCCGGCCTTGGTCAGCAGGTTCGCCAGGGCGTCGCCGAAGATGGCGCCCCGGCAATGACCCACATGCATTGGCCCCGTCGGGTTGGCGGAGACGTACTCAACATTCACCTTGCGGTTGCCGCCAACATTAGCGTCACCGAATGTCTCACCCGCATCCAGCACACCCTTCACCTGCCCGCGCATCAGGTCTTCGGAGAGGCGTAGATTGATAAAGCCGGGTCCCGCGACCTCAGCCGAAGCGATTGAGGGATCGGACGTGATGTCCGCTGCAATGGCGTCCGCGATATCGCGCGGCTTCATCTTGGCCTGTTTGGCCAGAACCATGGCCGCATTGGTGGCGATATCGCCATGTGACGGATCGCGTGGCGGCTCCACCGTGACATTTGAGAGGTCAAGCCCGTCTGGCAGCGTGCCGGCGGACGAAAGAGCCTCAAGCGTCTTCAAAAGGACGGCGCGGATATCGCTGAATAGGTTCATATGTATAGACGTCAGATGGAAGGAGAAGAGGACGCTCGATACACCTTTGAGCGCTGTTTGTCATGCGGGGCCGGATTGTCCCGAAGTTGGCCAGAAGCGGACGACTAACGGAAAATCGGGTCCGGCTGAAACAGTCGTCGGTGCTCTTCGATGGCAAAGCGGTCCGTCATCCCGGCCACATAGTCGCAAACGGTTTCCGCCGTCTTCACCGTGCGCGGGCCATCAGTCATCTCCTGCCACTCATTGGGCAGCAAGGACGGCTCGTTGACAAGAAGGTCAAATATCTCCGTCATCACGCGCTTCGCCTTGCTCATCATCCGGTTGACCTGGAAGTGCCGGTACATCCGCTCCAGCAGGAATGATTTCAGAGCCCGATCATGAGCCTGCATCTCTTCGGAGAATGAGGCGATCTGTATACCAGCATTGCGGATATCATCGCTGCAACCCGGGCCGATTTTTCCAAGGCGGCTCGTCGTCTCGGCAATCACGTCCTCAACCATGTGAGAAATCAGTCTACGGATGGCTTCATGGCGCAGGCGGCGTGGCGCCAGTCCAGGATAGGCATCGTGCACCTCACGGAACATGTCGCCGACCAGCGGCAGTGACATGAGGTCATCCGCCGTGAACAGACCAGCGCGCAAACCATCGTCAATGTCGTGATTGTTGTAGGCAATGTCGTCCGACAGCGCGGCCACCTGTGCTTCAAGGCTTGCATAGGTGTGCAGGTCCAGACCCTCAAGGCCTTCATACTCGCGGAAGGCCCGCGGCAGATGGTTGGTCCCTTCGCCCTTGGCGATGACAGGACCATTGTGCTTCACCACGCCTTCCAGCGTTTCCCAGGTGAGGTTGAGACCGTCGAAATCGGCATAGCGCTGTTCCAGCCGGGTGACGATGCGTAGGGTCTGGGCGTTGTGATCAAAGCCGCCATAGTCTTCCATGCATTCGGCCAGCGCGTCCTCGCCTGCGTGCCCGAACGGGGTGTGGCCAAGGTCATGGGCCAGCGCCAGGGCCTCGGCGATGTCTTCATCAAGGCCCAGGAAGCGGCTCAATGAGCGCGCGATCTGCGCGACTTCGAGCGAGTGAGTCAGCCGCGTCCGGTAGTAGTCGCCTTCGTGATAGACGAAGACCTGCGTCTTGTGCTTCAGACGGCGGAAGGCACCGGAATGGATGATCCGGTCCCGGTCCCGCTGATAGGGCGATCGGGTGCGGCTTTCCATTTCGTCATGCCGCCGACCGCGTGTTGCGGACGGGTCCGTGGCATAGGGCGCTAGGTCGCCGGTGATCGGTTTTGTCAGGGCGGGTGCCACGGGCTAGAGCGACCCTTCGATGACGTATTTCAGGATGCGGACCACCTGTGAAGGCTCCTGCGCCCAGGCGAGCGCGGCACCATCCACTTCCTTTAGGGGATGGCGCAGATCAGGGTCATGCAGGGTGACGATAGGCTTGTTGAGCGCCGCCGCGTAGCCGGCATCAAAGGCGGCGTTCCACTGCTTGTATTTGTCGCCGAAGCGCACAACCACGATATCCGCATCCTTGATAAGGGTAGAGGTGCGGATCGCGTTCACCTTGGCACCCTTGTTGTCGTACCAGAACTCGTTGTCCTCGGGGCCCAGGATATCCGCGCCACAGGCGTCAGATGAGCCGTGATCGGTGACAGGGGCCGAAAATGAGACCGGAAGTCCGGCGGCCTTGGTGCCGGCCTCTATCTGGTCCCGCCAGTCGGTGTGGATTTCGCCGGAAAGATAGACCTGCCAGGTTTTGCTCATTTTGGGCTCGTTTCTGTACTTGGGCCTTAGGCACTTGGATTGACAATCGCTTCTGTGCGATTACCTAATGATAACAAGTCGCATCGCAAGGTTGAAAAACCGGTGCAATGCCACTTGGGCGATTTTGAGTATCGAGGGTGTACCCATGAGCGACGTGCAAGTCGAGAGCAACGCTGCAGACGCAGTTCCGGCCCCGGGCGGTGATTTCACCGTATCGGACAATGCCGTCAAACAGATTGCCAAGATCCTCTCCGGCGAGGCTGAGGGAACGATGTTGCGCGTCAGCGTCGAGGGCGGCGGTTGCTCCGGCTTTCAGTACAACTTCACGTTCGATGACACGAAAACGGACGACGATCTGGTGATTGCGCGTGACGGGGCTACTGTCCTCGTGGATTCGGTGTCGCTCATGTATGTCGGCGGGTCCGAGTTAGACTTTGTGGACGACCTCATCGGCCAGTCTTTTCAGGTTAAAAACCCCAACGCCACCGCCTCCTGCGGCTGCGGCACATCTTTCTCGGTCTAGCGTTCTGGCAAATCGGCGCGCCCTCGCCTAACCTCCGCAGCCCTGACCTGCGGAGTGCCCCATGAAGATCGCGACCTGGAACGTCAATTCCATCAAAGTGCGCCTGCCTAACCTGCTGGCCTGGCTGAAAGACGCCGAGCCGGATGTGGTGTGCCTGCAGGAACTCAAATGCATGGACGACGCCTTCCCGCGTTCTCAGGTTGAGGACGCGGGCTACAATGTCGAGACGCACGGCCAGAAGACGTATAACGGCGTTGCCATCCTCTCAAAATCACCAATGGAAGACGTGACGCGCGGTCTTCCCGGCATGGAGGAGGATGAGCAAGCTCGGTATCTTGAAGCACTGGTTCCTGCCGGTGACCAGATGCTGCGGGTGGCATCGATCTATCTACCTAACGGCAACCCCGCGCCGGGGCCGAAATACGACTATAAGCTCGACTGGATGCGGAAGCTCCACGATCATGCCCGGTCGCATCTGGTTCACGAAGAACCACTTGTCCTCGCCGGTGACTACAACGTCATTCCGACAGCCGATGATGTCCATGACCCCAAGGCTTGGGAGGATGACGCCCTGTTCCGACCCGACACGCTCGCAGCCTTCCGGTCGATTGCCAATCTCGGTCTGACCGACGCCTTCCGGGCATGCCACACGACCCCGCATCGCTATTCCTTCTGGGACTATCAGGCCGGTGCCTGGCAGAAGGACAATGGCATTCGCATCGATCATCTGATGCTGAGCGCGCAGGCAGCCGACCGCCTCACAGGCTGTGACATCGACAAATATGTCCGCGACTGGGAAAAGCCATCGGACCATGTGCCGGTTTGGGCGGAGTTTGATTTCTAGTTACTTCAAAGGCTTGCGGGATCGCTGAAACGCAGTGCCCATGGGCATCAGACGTACGCCGCTACGTAAACGGCGATAGGGCAAGTCGAGATGGTCCGCCGGGTTCGGTCCCGGGCTGCCGACAACGATTATGTCGCGGGCAATCTTCTGAAAATCTGCACGGAAATGAACGGAACTCTTGACCGCAATGATGTTCTCTTGTGCCGGGTCCACGCCGAATGCGGTGAACATTGCCTGATCCGCGGTCTGTACCTTCCGGCTTGCAACGACAATCCGTACGTCTTCAATCATCAACAGTGCTGATTTTCCAAGCGAAAGATGGGCTCCCCGGTAAAACGGTCCGTGTGCGTCTATTTCCCCGTCGTGGAGCTTCAAGACTCTGAATTTGCCGTCAACAGGTAGTTCTTTTGCCCCGCCGGTCCATGCACCAAGCGCTAGGTTTATGTCCCCACCCTCGCCTGCTGACCAGGCGGCATCTGCGGCCGCTGGATCAAACAGGACGCCGCACAGGGCTGTTTCCGCGCCTGAGATCAACGATCGCAGGATACCCACTGTGTCGCCGTTTCCGCCGGCACCTGGATTGTCCTGCGTGTCCGCGAGGATCAACGGGCCGTCACGACGGTCCAGGGTGCTTGCAGCTTCGCCATAGGCTACAGCCTCTTCCGCCGTCCAGATTTTCTGGCGGAAGCCGCGTTCAAATTCCATGAAGGCCTCTGCCAGACGGTCCACGGCTTCATCTGCGGCTTCCTGTGTCTCTGCATAGGCCATGACCGCGGGGCCGCACTCGGCAATGTCAGCCGGCGGAAACCCCATGCACGCAGAAGTGCTCAGAACAGGCACTTCGTCAGTCTCGCCGCTCTCAAGCTTAAGGTGTTCAAGTGCCGTCACATCGGCATAAATGAGCGATGCGGGATCACTCATCGTCGATTGGGCGGTCAGCGGGATCAGGTAGTTCAGCTTGCGGAAGGCCTTGGCCGGCCGCATTGCACCGCGAACCAGTGTGGCGACAAGCTTGGCCGCACGGGCCCCCGTCTCTGCCATGTCCACATGAGGGTATGTTCTGTAGGCAACGAGGGCATCAGAATTGCGCACCATCTTGGCGGTGACATTCGCGTGCAGGTCCAGCGACGCCACGATGGGGATCTGGCCATTTGTGATGTCACGGACCCACTCAAGCAGGTCACCTTCGCCATCCTCCATTTCTTCAGTGACCATGGCACCATGCAGGTCGAGATAGATGGCATCCAGCGGCCCATCGCGCAGGGCGCGCTCCAACTCTTCGACCATCATGCCCGCGATATGAGCAAAGGCGTCAGACGTCACGTGGGCAGACGGTGTAGCGGCCGCCCAGACCATCGGCACGGGGACGATATCTTGTGCCGGTGCTTCGGCAAGGAACCCGGCGATGGGGATGTTCATGTCCGCTGCGCCATCAGCACCCGGGGCAAAGGTGGCCAGCAGTCCTGGCCCACCTTGCAGGGCCGGCCACGCATCAGGCTTCAGAAAAGCATCCAGATCCGCCTTCTGAGGGGCGAATGTGTTGGTCTCGTGCTGAAATCCACCGACCGCGACGCGCATGTTAGACGCCTTTTCAAGTGAGTGTGCGGCGATCCGCGCATACGCCATGCCCGGCCACACACGCCAACTAGCTTAGGACTCGTTGGCAGCCCATGGCTACACTCAAAGACAGCAAAAACGCGCACAAAATATGACCGCGGGTTGCCGGCAAATCCTAAATGCCCGGGAGCGGTCATCAGAGGAGGCTAACATCATGATCAAATTGATATTCTGTCTTCACCGGCTTCCCTCACTGACAGCCGAGGAATTCCGTGAGTATTGGTGGAGCAAGCACGCGCCTTTGGTGAAAGAACGCGCTCCGGCGCTCAAAATTGCGCGCTATGTGCAATCTCATGGGATGGAAAACCCATTGGACGACGCCATGCAGGCGTCCCGGGAAGCTCAGCCCAAATATGACGGGTTTGCAGAGCTCTACTGGCAGAGCGAAGATGATCTCAATTTCGCCATGACGGATGAGGCGGCCCTGAAGGCTGGTGCCGAGCTTCTGGATGATGAGAGGAAATTCATCGACCTGAAGCGGTCCTCCCTCACCTTCGTGCGCGAACGCCCGGTCGTGGGGTAGTCTGCGACCGCTACTTCTTCGGATGCTCCAGGCGAAATGCCTCTGCCAGACGTACACCAGCATCCATCTGGGCGCGGGACATCTGCTGTTCGCGTTTGCCCATCAAGGCATCCACACCGGCGCGGGTTTCATCTGTGGCGCCCTGCCGCGCGAGGAGAAGAAAGCTGTAGGCCTTCGATTTGTCCTGGGGAAGCGGGTCACCATTCCAGTAGATGCCGGCCAGAAAGATGAGTGCGGGCGTGTAGTACTTTTCTGCCGCCAGTTCGTACCAGCGGATCCCCTCGAAGCGATTGCGTTCCGCGCCTTCGCCTGAATAGTGCATCTCGCCGATTTTCATCTGTGCTTCAGCATGCTGGGCCAGAGCGGCCTTTTCATACCAGAACAATGCCTGCTCAGAACTGGGCGTGAGATTGGTGCCCGGCTTGCCGGAACGATAGTAGTCGCCCAACTCGACCTGCGCCTGCACGTGGTTTCCCTCAGCCGCGATGGTCATGTATTTCAGCGCCTTCGGCGGGTTCGCAGGCACCCCGTTGTCGCCTTCATACATCTTGGCTGCCAGATAGGCGGACGTGGCATCGCCGGCATCGCCGCCTTCAGCCCACGCATTTGCGGCTTCTGCAATGTTCCCAGCGGTATAGGCCTCAATGCCCGACTGCAGGTCGGCGGCAGCCGGGCCAACACTCATGCCCAGAGCCGCTACCAGTAAGACTACAGTCCTAGATATCCGCATAAACATGCGTTTCTTCCTTTGCGCCCGGATGAGTCAAGGCGCCGCCTCGGGCCGGGCCGACAAGCTGAACATATTTCCACAATGTGCCGGAATTGTAGTCAGTCTTGCGCGGCTTCCAGTTTTTCTTCCGCTCGGCCAGGACTTCCTCGGAAACGTCCAGGTCAAGGGTGCCCTTGTCCGCGTCAATAGTGATCAGGTCACCATCCTCGATGAGGCCGATAGGGCCGCACTCGGCAGCTTCGGGGCCAACATGACCGATGCAGAAGCCACGTGTGGCGCCGGAAAAGCGGCCATCGGTGATGAGGGCCACCTTGTCGCCCATACCCTGGCCATACAGCGCAGATGTGGTCGACAGCATTTCCCGCATGCCCGGTCCACCCTTGGGGCCCTCGTAACGGATAACGATGACTTCGCCTTCTTCGTACTGACGGTTTTCAACTGCCTCAAAAGCGTCTTCTTCGCAGTCGAAGCAGCGTGCGGGGCCTGAGAACTGAAGCTTCTCAAGGCCGGCGACCTTCACGATCGCGCCCTCGGGCGCAAGCGAGCCCTGGAGGCCAACCACACCGCCCGTTGGGGTGATCGGATTGGAGACCGGATAGATGACTTT
>JANQMQ010000668.1 GCA_028279995.1 Candidatus Phaeomarinibacter sp.
ACTCGACGCAAAGCTCTCCGTACCTGTCGCCGCCTCCCTTTTCACTGCGTCTCTCGACGAGGCGGTGCATGTCATCTCGGAGGCGCCAAACCGCAAGAAGGCCCGCACCGATGCCATCAAGGCAGCACAAGCCATGCTGGACGGACTGTGCGCCTAGCCCGTCTTGCCACTGATCCGCGGCATCTGCGCCCGCAGTGCCTCTGACATGTGATCCATGAACGCCCGCACCCGTGCCGTCTTGCGCAGGTCCGAGTGCGTCAGCAGCCAGACCGAATAAGCCTGCTCGCTCTTGTCAGCAAGGACGCGCGTCAGCGTTGGGTCACCTTCCGCGGACATGAAGGGTAGGCGCGCAATGCCGCCACTGGCGCGCACCAGCGCTGCAATATGTAGGGGGTCGCTCGCCGTCAGGCTCGCGCGAGAGTCGGGCAATGCCGCCCGCAGCCACGGCACATGCACCGCATTGTCGCGGCGGCCGTTATATCCAAGAAAGGGCGGTGCGCTCGCCAGATACGCCTCTTCGCCTCCGGCAGCTTCAACCGCACGGGTACCGGCATAAAACCCATAACCGATCGGGCCGAACCGTTGCCCCACCAGTGTCTCCGGCGGATTATCCGTGACGCGCACAACCACATCCGCTTCCCGCCGGTCGAGATTGGCGGAGATCGATGTACCGAACACTTCAATGGTAACTTCCGGATAGGCTTTGGAGAAGGACGCAATGGCGTCCGGCAACAGGTAGAGCCCGACCAGCGGATTGACCGACACCCGCAACGTGCCGGTGAGCGCCAGATCACGCCCTGCAATACGCCTGAGCGCCACCGCCGCCGCATCATCCATACGCGCGGCCGACGCCGCCAGATCCTCCCCCGCCGCCGTCAGTTCCACCGCGCCCGAGGCCGGCCGGTCAAACAGGCGCACGCCCAGCTGCTGCTCCAGCCGCCCCAACCGCCGGGACAGCGTGGCGTGCCCCAGTCCCAGCATCTGCGCCGCCTTGCGCAAACTGCCGGATCGCCCCACGGCCAGAACCAGCTTAAGGTCATCCCAGGACGGATCGTCAGGTGCGGACGTTTCGGTTCGTTTCTGGACCATTACGGTGCTCTTTTTCTGTCTTATGGACTGAAAACGAGACACCTACATCGGTGGTCCGGGGTGGTTCATCAACCCAGCCACGCCAAAAAGTCCACTTAAACGGGAGAAAAACCGCCATGCCAGACGCAATGACCGCAACACTGACGCTTCCAGTCATCTCCGCCGCCCTTGCCGGTATCATCCTCATGCTCCAGCAGGTCCTGATGCTGGCCGCCGGCACCCGCCGCGGCAAAACCGGTCAGGGGGTCGGTATACAAGGCGATGTCCAGCTTGAGCGGCTGGTCCGGCGTCACGGCAACCTGGCTGAGAATTCAGGCATCTTCATTGTGTCCCTTGCCCTTCTGGAACTGCTCATCGGCTCAGGCATGACGGTGCAGATCCTGGCCCTCGTCTTCCTCATCGCCCGCCTCTCCCATGCCCTCGGCTTCAGTACCCTGCGCGGCTCCCACGGCAAGATTGATGGCGAAAATGCGCCG
>JANQMQ010000689.1 GCA_028279995.1 Candidatus Phaeomarinibacter sp.
GATCGTCAGACGTTCCGGTACATCGTTTGCCGCCGGGATGCGCATTCTCTCGCGCGACCGGCGGGAAGCCATGTATGCCATCTATGCCTTTGCTCGTGAGGTGGATGACGTGGCGGATGAAGGCGGCACCTATGACGAGCGGATGACCGGCCTTGGCGCATGGCGCGAGGAGATTGCCCGGTGCTACGCAGGTACTCCCGAAACTCCCGTTGGCGTTGCTCTCCTGCCTGCCATCAAGCGGTTCGATCTGGATCGGCATGAATTTGAGATGCTCATTGAAGGCATGGAGATGGATGTGGAGGGGCCACTGGTTGCCCCCAGCCACGATCGCCTGATGGCGTATTGTCGCCGGGTTGCTGGGGCTGTTGGTCTTTTGTCCATGCCGGTGTTCGGGGCGGGCCGCGGAGAGATTGAGGATCGCTTTGCCATTGCGCTCGCCAATGCGCTGCAGTTGACCAACATCCTGCGGGACGTGGACGAAGATGCGGAGATGGGCCGGGTTTATCTGCCTGCTGAGCTCCTTGAAGAGTGCAATATCTCGACGCGCGACCCTATGGAGATTGCGCGGCATCCTGCGGTTCAGGACGTGTCCCGGCGCCTTGGGCGCGAGGCGCGGGGGTGGTTTGGCGAGACACAGGCGCTTTTGACGCACCTCAATTGGCGTGAGGTTCGCCCCGCGCTATTGATGATGGGCGTCTATGAGCGCTATTTGCGCATGATGGAAGATCGTGATTTCGCGCTGGGCGAGCCAGTGAAGCTCGGTAAGGCAGCAAAACTCGGCATCGCCTTGCGATATCTATTCGCGCCACCCCGCCGTGCCGCTGTGAAAGGGGCTGAGTAGTGCCGACCGTTCACATCATCGGTGCCGGGCTTGCGGGTCTGTCGGCAGCCGTGAGACTTGAAGCCGCCGGGGTGCCGGTGCAGGTCTACGAATCCGCCGGCCATGCCGGTGGCCGCTGCCGCTCCTACTACGACAAGACGCTCGATCACATTATTGACAACGGGAACCATCTTGTTCTCAGCGGCAACAAATCGGCGCTTGCCTATCTGGAGGCCATCGGGTCAGGTGATGCCATGTCGAGCCCGCCCAAAGCGGCCTTTCCCTTCATTGATGCAAAGACCCGTGAGCGCTGGACACTGAAGCCGAACTGGGGACCCATTCCTTGGTGGGTCGCGTCGTCAGACCGCCGTGTCCTGGACACCCGGCTGCACCATTATTTGCCGGGCCTCAAGCTGCCGTTTGCCAAGGCCAACCAGACGGTTGCCGATATCATTCCAACGCGCGGCACGCTCTTCCAGCGGTTCTGGGAGCCCATGGTCGTTGCCGTGCTCAACACCCTCCCTGAAAAAGGCTCGGCCAAACTTCTCTGGCCTGTGATGAAAGAGACTTTCCTCAAGGGGGAGCAGGCCTGCCGTCCACTGACCGCCAAGAAAGGTCTCGGTTCGGCCTTTATTGACCCTGCGGTGCGGATGCTGGGGCGGACAAACCGTCCTGTGCAATTCAACACAAGGCTGCGCGCCTTTGAAACTGAGAGCGGGCGCATCACGTCCTTGTCCTTTGGTGAGCGGACCGTGCAGGTCAAGCCGCACGATTCAGTGATCCTCGCGGTGCCGCCGCAACGCGCAAAGGACGTCCTGCCGGATATGGACGTGCCGGGCGAGGGCGAGACGATCCTCAATGTCCACTTCAAACTGAAGCGTCCGGCGCCCCGGCCAGATGGTGTAGGGGTCATTGGTCTTATCAATGCCCATGCGCACTGGGCGTTTGTGCGCGGCCATATTGTAAGTCTCACGGTCTCCGCCGCCGGTGATCTTGTTGACCGGCCGTCAGAAGAACTCCTGCCGCTCTTCTGGGAAGAGACGCGCTTTGCCCTGGGATTGATCGACCGGGATTATGTGGCGGGCAAGATCATCAAGGAAAAGCGGGCAACCTTTGATCAGTCCCCTGAAAGTGTCGCCAGGCGTCCAGGCACCAAAACCGAGTTTGAAAACCTGCTTCTTGCCGGGGACTGGGTTGATACCGGGCTTCCGGCCACCATCGAGGGGGCTATCCGCTCGGGCGGCAAGGCGGCTGACATGGTCCTTGCGCGAATGGATGCGGCATAGATCGGGTCAGGTTGCTTGCGGCCCTCCCTCTCGGCACAGTAATATCGCGCTGCACAATTTTTGGATTTCGGCGTTTTCCCGCCCCACAGAACAGGTGACCTGCGGTGACAGTTGTTGAATTTGGCCCTTCTGGTGATGTGGATGGCGCCGCCGAGCGCCTCGCGCGCGAGGAACTCATCAAGACGCAGGCAGACCGGCTCCTCGAGATGCAGCGTGAAGACGGTCATATCGTCTTTGAGCTCGAAGCGGATTCCACCATTCCCTCTGAATACGTCCTCCTGCAGCACTTCCTTGATGAGGTGGACCCTGCCAAGGAAGCCAAGATTGCCAAGTATCTGATGCGCATTCAGAACGAGGACGGCAGCTGGCCGCTGTTTCAGGACGGGGAAGGGGACATTTCCGCCACCATCAAGTCCTACTGGGCGCTGAAACTCACCGGTGAAGACATTGATGCGCCG
>JANQMQ010000033.1 GCA_028279995.1 Candidatus Phaeomarinibacter sp.
TGCGTCTCGCCAAGAAGATGGGACCGGGCCACACCATCGTGACCATCCTGTGTGACTTCGGCACGCGCTATCAGTCCAAGATGTTCAACCCCGCCTTCCTGAGGGAAAAGGGACTGCCGGTCCCGGGCTGGCTCGACAAGTAGATTGGCCGTCGTGTCAGGGCAGGATGATCCGCAGACACTCGTATCGGTTGGATGGCTACTTGAGCGCCTGAACGATCCGGATGTGAAGGTGCTGGACGCCTCCTGGCACATGCCGGCTACCAATCGCGATGCGGCTGCGGAGTACGCTACAGGCCATATCCCCGGAGCAGGTTTCTTTGACATAGACGTAGTGAGCGATACCGCGTCGACCCTGCCCCATATGCTGCCAACAGCAGATGCGTTTGCAAGCGCTGTCGGCAGCCTTGGCATCTCCAACACGGATCAGGTGGTCATCTACGACACGGTCGGCCTGTTCAGTGCCGCAAGGGCATGGTGGATGTTCCGGACGATGGGGCATCAGAATGTCGCCGTGCTCGACGGCGGCCTCCCGGCATGGCAAGCGGCTGGTGGCGATGTCAGCCAGGGCGTATCCGCCGTCAAACAAGCCGTCTTTGAAGCACAGCTTGGAGCGAGTGCAGTGAGAGGTCTGGATGACATGAAAGCTGCAAGCAGTAGCGGGTCACATGCCATTCTGGATGCAAGGCCCACAGGGCGCTTTGACGGCTCGCAGCCGGAACCGCGTCCGGGCCTGCCCTCGGGCCATATGCCCAACGCAACCAGCCTGCCCTTTTCATCTGTCGTGACGCCGGAGGGAACGCTCAAGCCCGCTGAAGACCTCAGGGCCCTCTTTGATGACCTGGCGCTTGCGGATGATCAGAATGTGATCACCACCTGCGGGTCCGGTGTCACCGCAGCTATCCTGACTTTGGCGCTTGCCCGCATAGGCGTGAACGATACTTCCCTTTATGATGGGTCGTGGACGGAATGGGCGAGCAGCGACGACTGCCCCATCGAGACCGGTTAGGACACGAAAAGCGGACATCAGGCTGGAATGGGCACCAAGCACAAGACCACTGTTACCTTTCTCAGCATGGACGAAGACCCGGACAATCGGTTGCCGATGCCGGCCAAGCGTCTGGCGCTGATGCGCAGTGTTGAACCGCCGGTGCACTACTACCGCTACCTCTATGATGAGGTCGGTCGCGACCACATCTGGGTCGATCGCAAGCGCAAGAGTGACGAAGAGCTCAAGACGATCATCCATGATGAGCTGATCGAGATCTATGTTCTCTATGTGGATGGGTCGCCCGCCGGATTCGCCGAATTGAACTTCCGCGAACGCAGTGTGTGCGAACTGGCATATCTCGGTTTGATGCCGGAGTTCGTTGGCGGCGGCCTTGGCGAATATCTGCTGGCACAGGCCATCGAGATTGCCTGGCAGCGCCCGATCACGAAACTCAAGGTGCAGACCTGCACCCTCGATCATCCCCGGGCTCTTGGACTCTACCAGCGGCTGGGATTTACCCCATACGCCCAGACTGAAGCCGAGGTTGAGGAACTGGATTAGCGAAGGACTAGTGCAGGATCTGGCTGAGAAACAGTTTGGTCCTGTCGCTTTGCGGGTTTGAGAAGAACTGTTCGGGCTCGTTCATCTCGACGATCTGACCTTCATCCATGAAGATGATGCGGTTGGCGACGGTGCGGGCGAAGCCCATCTCGTGCGTCACCACCAGCATTGTCATGCCCTCTCGCGCC
>JANQMQ010000143.1 GCA_028279995.1 Candidatus Phaeomarinibacter sp.
CAGTGGTTACCGACATGCCCACGCCGACACCTGAAGAGCCTGGTCATGCCATCGAACTCGCCCAGGATGTGTCGCTTGCCCTCATGTCGGTTCTCGAAACCCTCAAGCCGGAAGAACGCGCGGCGTTTCTCCTGCGGGAAGCCTTTGAGATGGACTATGCCGACCTCGCAGCCACGCTCGGCAAGTCTGAAGACGCATGCCGCCAGATGGTATCCCGCGCCAAAGGCCGCCTGAGAGAAAACCGCCCCCGCTTCGAAGCGTCGGACGAAGAGCACGAAGAGCTGCTGACAGCGTTTGCCGCGGCCGCCCAGGCTGGAGATGTATCTGCCCTGACGCGGCTCCTCACTCCCAATGCCAGCCTCATTTCCGATGGCGGCGGCAAGGCGTCCGCAGCACTACGCGTGGTGACGGGCGCGGAGGAAGTCGCCAAGCTAACCGCCCATGTCGCAACCAATGCAAACGCCATGGAAGGCGACATCGAGGCGCTGCGGATCAACAACCGCCCCGGCTTCTACATTCTCCTGGATGACAGGATAGAAGTCAGTTACTCGATCGACGTTGAGGGCGGCCGCATCGCCACGCTCTACATCATGCGCAATCCGGACAAGCTGCAGCGTCTGCTCGACCCACCACTCGGCAGTGCCTGAAGCCTTCTAGGCTTTTTTAGCCTTCTCCCGGCGGGCAATCTCGCGGGCCTTGTCCACAATGACGTTGGCCTGCTTGATGGAAGCCGCATCAATGAGCTTGCCATCGAGTGACACAGCCCCCGCCCCGGCTTTCTGACTGGCTTTCATTTCCTTCAGAATGCGCTTGGCCTGCTTCACACCATCCGCAGGCGGTGTGTAGAGCTCGTTGCCCAAAGCGACCTGACTTGGATGAATGGCCCACTTGCCTTCGCAGCCAAGAATGGCCGAGCGCCGCGCCTGGGCGCGATACCCTTCAGGGTCAGAATAGTCCCCAAAGGGACCATCGACCGGGCGCAAACCATTGGCCCGTGCAGCAGCAATCATCTGTACCATCGGCGTGTGCCACAGATCCTGCCAGTGGAAGTCGCGATCACCATTTTCGTCCGGGTCCAGAAGAATGCCGTAGTCGGGGTTTGGCCCGCCGATATTGGTGGTCCGCATGCCCATGGAGGCGGCAAAATCGGCAGCGCCGAAATGCAGCGCTTCAAGACGCGGGCTGGCTGCCGCAATCTCATTGACATTCGCCAGCCCCATGGCGCTTTCAATGATGACCTCCAGACCCAACTTCTTCTTGCGCCCGGTTGCGGTTTCGATCTGTGTCACCAGCATGTCGATGGCATATATGTCAGCCGCCGTACCAACCTTGGGAATCATGATCAGGTCCAGCCGCTCGCCGCCCAGCTCCATGATGTCCACCACGTCGCGGTAGCAGTAGTGCGTGTCCAGCCCGTTGATGCGCAGCGACAATGTCTTGTCACCGAAGTCTTCCTCATTGAGCGCCTTCACGGCTTTCGCACGCGCATCCACCTTGTCGTCCGGCGCGACAGCATCTTCCAAATCAAGCGAGATGACATCCGCCGGCCCCTGCGCGGCCTTGGCAAAGAAATGCGGGCTGGAGCACGGCACGAACAACTGTGACCGATTAAGGCGGGAAGGCGCGGCGCGGACAGGCGTGAAGCTCATGGGGTTAGGCTCCGGTCAGACGGGGGTTACAAATGGTGATGCAATTGGAAAGGAGTCATGCGGCACACGCCGAGGACCGTCAACCATTGCCATGGGAGGCTTGAGTGCCGCTACGTCACCTGCGCTTGCGCGCAGCCAGCGGGTGATGGTCCTGCACAAGTGCCGCCATACGCGCATCAAGCACATGGGTATAAATCTGCGTTGTTGAGATGTCCGAGTGACCCAGCATCTGCTGGACCGAGCGCAAATCCGCCCCGTTGGCCAGCAGATGGGTCGCAAAGGCATGACGCAACGCATGCGGCTTTACAGAGGTGACATCCACCCCCGCGTCGACCGCAAGCTGCTTCAACAATTGCCCCAGACGTTGCCGGGTCATGTGCAGATCCGGATCAGTTCCGGGAAACAGCCACCGGCTTTCCTGCTTGCGGGCAGACAGGGCAAGGTCGCGCGCGGGCAACCAGTCCTGAATGGCCGTGAACGCCGCGGGCGTCAGCGGAACGAGGCGTTCCTTGCCGCCCTTGCCGCGAATGAGGAGCACCCGATCGCCGCCACGCGCGGCGGCAAGCGGCAGGCTCACAAGCTCGCTGACACGCATGCCCGAGGCATAGAGAATTTCCACAAGCGCCAGCAGCCGCAAGGCCTTGCCCCGTCCAACGCCTTCGCTTGCAAAGACAGCGTCACGGGCAGTTGCCAGCAGCCGTGTCACATCCTCTTCACTCAGTGTTCCTGGCAATGGGCGTCCCAGCCGCGGTGCATCAACCGCGCTGGTCGGGTCATCACTACGGTGACCTTCCCCCAGAAGGAACCTGTGAAACTGCTTGAGGACGGAAAGACGCCGCGCCTGTGTGCGAACGGACAGCCCACGCTCGGCAAGTGAAGCAAGGTAAGCACGCACCTGCGCGTTGTTTGCGTCCCCAAGACCGACCGGTGCTATGAAGGCCGCAAACTCTTCAAGATCATGGGCATATGCCGTCAGGGTATTAACGGCGGCACCTCGCTCGGCCACCAGCATCTCAAGAAAAGCCCCAGCCAGATGACCACCGGGCCCCTGCAGCCGATGTGTCTTGCCTTTTCCCTTAGCCTTCGCCATGCGCCCGCACGATCAGGGCCTCGACGGCAATACGGCGCGCATCTTCTTCAAGCCCGGACCGGGCCAGCGCCGTGATGATGGCCGCCAGCGAGCCGGGCGTCAGATCCCAGGGGCCCAGTTGTGACAGGGCCCCGTCACTTTCAAGTGATGACAGGGACGTAAGGGTTGCAAGTGCCGCTTCGCCCGCCCGACGTTCCTGAGCCGCCACGCGCAAGGCACGCAGGCTCGGTTCATCAAGCCGCACACCGGGCAGGTCTTCATCATCGAACTGCGCCCAGACAATCTGAGGGACGGGAACACCCAGTGACGCAAGAGCCTGCAACTCGAAGGCAGTCAGCCATTCAGCTTCAAGATCTTCCGCCTCAAGCCGCACTTCCATCGACCGAAGCGCCACATCCGGGTTCCATGGCAGCACAAAGGACGACTGCGCTGGTGTCGCAATACGCACCAGGGCCTCAAGCCGGGCAATCTCGTTGGGCGCCGAGGTTGCAACGATACCAATCCAGCCGTCGGCCCGTGCAGCGTCTCCCAGCAACGCCAGGGCCTCCGTCATGAATACCGCATGATCCGCCTGCGCCATGCTGGGCGCTATGGCCCGCAGCGATCCAGCAAAAGCCGGAAGCGTTGCCGGCCACGCAGCGACCGGTGTTTCTGCGAACGCGGATGCGATGGCGGCAAGCCGTGTGACCTGGTCCGGGGCGTCCAGCGAAACCGCAAAGGCACTTGCGCGCGGATTGGCATCACTGGCACCAGCCACACTTGCCTGCCGGTAAATCTCACCCAGATCGCGCGGCGCAAACAGGCCCCGTGCCGCCGCGCCTTCCGCCGCCGCTAACCGAGCCGTCCATGGCAGGCCGCGGTCATTGGCAAGGGTAACCAGAAGTGCGGGTTCCGCCCGTTCGACAATGTCGTCGGCAAGCGGGACACCTGCCTCACGGGCAAGCGCCAGATGCAGGCTGGTGAAGATTTCGTCATTCGGCACATCAAGCGAAGGCCCGCCGGCAGCGCGGGTCGCAAGTGCAACAAATGCGTTGTCGCCGACCCCATACTCACGCACCAGATCGACAGAGAGAAGGGCTGCAACTTCAAGGCCCGCGCGCGACTGGCACAGGGCACTGAGTTCCAGCGCAAACCGCGCATACGGATCATCCGCCCCGCCTTCGGTCGGCAGGCGGGTGAGATAGCTGCATGCCTTGTCAGGCATCTCGAGAGACAGGGCAGCCCGCGCCGCGGGCGCCGCACTCTGCGCGGCAAGGTCGCCTGCCGGGACCAGGCTCACCAGCTGATCCACATCCAGGCCAAACCCCGCCGCATACAGGGCAGCAAGCCGCAGCCCCAGGATCGACCGGCCGCCACTCGCACCTTGCGGAAGGTCGCCACGGGAGACCAGCAGACGCCGGAACAGGGAATTGACGGCAGCGGAAGGTGGCGGAGGCGTCAGTGCCGCGAGACCATCCTCAATGGTCAACCGGCGGCTGCCGGCCCACAACATGGGTGAGAGACCTCCGTCCAGCGGGCCGATGAGACCAATCCCCTCATCCGCTACGCTGGAGAGCCGGGCCACCTCAATGCCGGTCCCCTCTTCACCGGGCCTGTCTGCCAGCGATCTTGATTCTTTCACGGGCGGCACGACCACGCGTTCACCGGATGGAAAAAAAACGTCCGGGGTACTGTCGAAACCATCAGGGGGCGTCAGCTCAGGTGCCAGCGATCCGTCAGGTAGCGCAGCCGGCGTATTGGCCGGAGGCGGAAGAAGAGACCGTGGTCCCTGTGACCGCAAAAGCGGTGTCTGATCGGGATCAAGAATCTGCTCTGTAAGGCTTGGCTCACCACCCGGCGGCGGCGGGGAGGCTTCAAGCGGTATCACCTGAGCAAACACAGCACCCGTTTGCAACAGGCAAAGGCCTGCCGCAACAACCAGACCCCGGCGGGCATCTGTAGCAAAGGCGCATACAGACCCTGCGAATGCGAGCCGGCTGACGCTATTCCGCAAAGCTGTCATCGGGCAGTGTCACTTCCACCGTCGCTGTCTGTGGCTCAAGGCTTGAGCCCATGACGACCAGTGCCGCAAACCCCGCCGCAAGCAGGACGAGGACAACAAGAAGAATGCGCAGCGCGGTCATGAATTTCGGGGCCTCTCAAATCCGGCAGGTGAACCAGCAGGTAAAAAAGCCACCAACGCGGCCATTTTCGAATGCGGGACCATATCACGCAGTGCCCCACCATCCACACTCAACAACACGCCTAGCGCCGCGATTTGGCCGAAATACGGCATATCTGGCGTTGACACCCCGTCTCGGCATAGATTGCGGGGCCTAACCAAATCACAAACAAACCATCCGGCCCTGACTGAATGCCCTCTGACACCACACACGCCCCGGCCAAAGATGCCTCTTCTGCGGATGCGTCAGCGCAACCCTTTGGTGGCAAAGCGATTGTACTGGTTGGTCTCATGGGGGCTGGCAAAACCACTGTGGGCCGCCGGCTGGCCAATCGCCTCGGCCTGCCCTTCGTGGATGCGGACGCCGAAGTGGAAGCGGCTGCCGGACTGACCATCCCGGAAATCTTCGAGACTCATGGCGAGCCGGCCTTCCGGGACGGGGAACGCAAGGTCATTGCGCGGCTTCTTTCAAACGGTCCGCAGGTACTGGCCACAGGTGGC
>JANQMQ010000156.1 GCA_028279995.1 Candidatus Phaeomarinibacter sp.
TGGAAGTATCACCGTACACGCGAATGCCATTCTCAACATTCGGATTGAACCTTCGGTCTTGTGGTGAACCTCTTAAGCGTTCCCTGGACCTAGCCCGGATTTCTCACCACCGCACTTGGACGGCGTCTGAATAGGACGCACCGTTTGATGGTTATGATTGGCCGCGTTTGATCCCCCGGGCGGTGTCCGGTTTGTTTTGTTAGCGTTGTTTCTGTGTTGTTGAAGGGAGGGTTTGGTGTTCGGCGGCTCATAGGGCCGCGCTGCGTATTCGGGCGTGCGCGAGAGCGAACTCCTGGGCATAGGGGCAGGCCGAGGCCATTGCGATCTTGATACGCCGCACCGAGACGCGCACCTGTGCGCCGATCTTTAATAGCTTGAGACGGATGGTGCCGCAGGTAGCGACGGCAAGTCTGGTATGGGCAAGGCCGATGCGTCTCAAGGCACAGATGAGTACATAGGCAAACGAAGCGAACCACAGGCGCAGCTGGTTGGCGTGCATGGTGTGCGCGCTTGTGCGGTCGGCATAGAGATCGAGCTGGCATTCCTTGATCCGGTTCTCCATGTCGCCACGGGCGCAGTAGAGGTCCTCATAGAGCGCCTTGGCCGGCCAGAGGCTGGGTTTGAGCGAGGTGACGATGAAGCGCGGATTGGCACCGGCGCAAGTCCATTCCGCCTTGGCGATGACCCGCCTGCGGCGTGACCAGCTGTCTTTGGTGGACCATAGAAAGTCTCGATAGACCCGGACCGGACCGCCGCTTGCCTCGCAGGCGTGTCGGGCTTCATCCAGGGCGCCGGTGATGTTGTTCTCAAGCCGCGGGTTGCGGGCCAGACCGAAGATGTAGTCGACGCCATTGTCCTCGCACCACTTCATCAGCGCCTCGCGGGCAAAGCCTGAATCGGCACGCAGGACGATCCGCACCCGTGGCCATGTCTCACGGATCTGCGTCACGATCCGTGTAACCTCCTCAACGGCGCCCGCGCTAGCGTCGATGTTGGCGCGCCTGAGTTTGGCGCAGAGCAGATGCCGGCCGCAGAAGATGTAGAGCGGCAGGTAGCAGTAGCAATCGTAGTAGCCGTGGAAGAAGCGGCCTTCCTGATGGCCGTGAAGCGGGTCGTCGGTAGCATCGAGATCAATGACGATCTCGCGTGGGTGACTTGTGTGGGCTCCAAGGAACAGGTCGACGAACAGCCGCTCGATCGCCGCGCCATCATGGCCGATCTTGTGATAGCGCCCGGGCTCCCCTTCAGGCGCGTGCTCCAACCGGTTCAGTGTCGACTTGCCGGCAAGCCTGGCACAGTCTGAGCGCTTGCGCCCCAGGCCGTCGGACAAAAGCCCCAGCACCGGATCGTGGCGCAAGGTATCGTGATCGTCGATGTCCTCGTAGCCCAGCGCGATCGCACAGATGCGCTGGGCGACCATGGCGCGGATCGAGTGAACCGTCAGGCAAGGATCACGAAGATCGGCAAAACAGGCCGCAACCCGCTCGAACAAACCGATCGCCTTGTCGGTGTGGCGCAGCAGGACCGCACCGGCGTCGCTGGTGATGGCGCCACCATCAAATGCCGCAACAACCCGGCGCTTATCAAAGCCTTCAAATTCAATCTGATCGCAGCTACAGTGTGTGTGCATCGGACCCCGTTCCAGAACCTGATAACTCTTTGTTGCAAAAGAATTTTCTCAGATTCCTGGGGCCGATGCACCTCTTACTTTGAGAAATCCGGGCTAGCGTGCCGCGCCCCTGCGGGCAATCCGTCCGCGCGCTCACTCCAGATTGAGTTCGATGGCCTTGCTCTCACCGATGCGAATGTCG
>JANQMQ010000196.1 GCA_028279995.1 Candidatus Phaeomarinibacter sp.
TCGACATCCCCGGCTTCGGCCTGGAGGCCCGCAGCTCGCATGCTGGCCACAGCTTCGTACCCCCCACCAGCAGACTGGGCGATGGCGGCAAAGGCGTCAGCGGCAGCCGTCGTATCGCCTTCGGTCACCAGCTCACTGGCTGCAACAAACTTCCTCGCGGTGTCCTCTGCCGCTGACTGAGTAGCAGCGTTCCACCAACTGACACCGCCAACAATCGCGACGAGACCAACTGCCGCGGCCAGCACGTAGACGCCATAGGATTTCCAGAGGTCCTCTGCACGCTGACGGCGCAGGTCCTCTTCTACTTCACGGAAAATGTCGGACAAGGAAGGCGGCTCTCTGAATGAAGTTCACACAACAATTCGGCAGGTGGTTCGCAGCTGTGACAGCGCGGACACACCCCTTGCCGGAAACTAGCCGGGCTTGCCCCGCGATACCAGCCATAAAGTGCTTGAAACACAGGCAATTACGCTGCCGCGGGCGGCGCCAGGGGAGTATAGGCAGCCGACTATTTTTTCATGGCGTAAGTGTGTTCCTGCGCCGGGAAATGCCGGGAGCGCACTTCCTTGGCATAGGCTTCAGCCGCGCCTTCAATGGCGGCTCCCAATGTCGCGAACTCTTTGACGAATTTCGGGGGTGACGGGTTGAGGCCCAGCATGTCCTCCAGGACCAGAATCTGGCCATCGCAGGCGGGAGAAGCGCCAATGCCAATGGTTGGGATGTCAATCTGGCTGGTAATGCGGGCTGCCAGCGGCTCGGCAATTCCTTCCAAGACCACGGCAAAAGCCCCTGCCTCAGCCACAGCGCGCGCATCTTGTTCCAGAGCGGCCCATTCATCTGTGGTTCGGCCCTGGGTCTTGTAACCGCCCATGGTCTGCACGCTTTGCGGCGTCAGCCCGATGTGGGCCATCACCGGAATGCCGCGCTCGGACAGGAAGTGGATCGTTTCCGCCATGCGGGCTCCGCCTTCGACCTTGATGGCGGTGCAGCCGGTTTCATGAATAACCCGCGAAGCATTGCGGAAGGCAATCTGGGGGCTTTCCTCATAGGTGCCAAAGGGCATGTCCACGACAACCACCGCCTGATCTGCCCCACGCATCACAGCTTTCCCATGAAGGATCATCAGTTCCAGCGAGACGCCAAGCGTGTTTTCCATGCCGTGCATGACCATGCCCAGGCTGTCGCCGACGAGCAGCAAATCCACATAGGGATCCACCAGACGCGCCGTGTGGGCGTGGTAGGCGGTCAGGCAAACCACTGGGGTGTTGTTCTTTGAATTGCGGATTTGGGGAACAGTTTTACGGCGGACTGTGTTCTGGACAGACATGGGGATACGCCTCCTGACACTCGGCTTTCACGGCCGGTCTATTGTGCGGCGCAGCACAATAGTCGCAGTAATGCAAATAAGCAATTGACCGGTATGCGGGCAGCGTGGGGGGTGGGTTGGCTTAGGTCGCAGCATCCTCAGGAGCTGAAACATCAGCATCGTTCGGCAGAAGAGCAATCAGCGAATAGGTCAGGAATGCAGCACCGGCGACGGTCACGTAGTAGTTCACCACCACATTGACGATCAGCCACCCGGCACCCACAGCGCCTAGCATGCCCCCCGGTGCCATTTCCGGATTCTGCATCAGCACATTGGTGCCGCCGACAACGAGAAACGAAGCGGCGTTGATGGCGATCATCAGGATGAAGTAGAGGATCCATGCGCTGAACAGACGAAGCGTATTGCCCCGTGATACGCGCAACGCCAGTGCCAAAGTGCCTTTGCGCCCCAACGCGGCGGCCGGCAGGGCGAGAAAGAGGTGCGCGCCGATTGCAATCCCAAGCAGGACAATCACGGCGAAGACAAGCAGAGCGCCCATACCAACATCTGCTCCCGGCTCAGTAGGCACAGCACCAGGTGCCCCAAGTACAATGAGAAAACTGCCGCCATAGTAGATCAAACCGATCAGGCCGAGGCCGAGACCTACAAAAAAATACTTCAAGACCGGCCAGATGAGTTGCCACGGATGCTCAATGTCTGCAGCGAGACGGTGTGTCAGGACCGCAACCGACAGGAATATGAGGTAGGCCACAACAACAAGGAGAACCAGCAGGAGAACGTTGGATCCAACGTCTGATGACTGGCTGGCGCCCGCAGGGTCCATCGGCCCGGCGACCTGGAACCAAAACGCAATCATGCCAAGCGCAAAACCTGCCGCCACGATATAGAACGGCAACAATGGCCAGGCGAATTTGAAAGGCGCAGTGAATGCCCGTCCGAGCACATCGAAAACCGGAAGCTTGACCATTCCATCCCCCATCATGTGACCAACCCCTGATTGCGGCTGGTTTAGCCACCCTGACGGACGCGGCCCATTTGATCAAGCGCGAGAGAAGATGGAGCTAGTTCTGGTTGCTCCCATAGGCCCAGGCCTTTTCTTCGATGTCCTTGTTGTCAGGTGCGAGTTCATAGGCACGCACGAAGTCATCCCGCGCGAAGGTCTTCTGACCCAGAGCTTCAAAAATCCGTCCCCGGACGAAATAGGCAGCGGCGTATTCCGGGCTGAAAGCAAGAGCCTTGTTCGCATCGTTGATGGCGGCATCAAGCTGCGCCATCTCCAGAAAGGCGTTGGCCCGCGTGGTGTAAATGTCGCCGCTTTCAGGCGATAGCTTTAGGGCCGCTGTATAATCCTCGATGGCCGCTTCCAGTTGGCCGGTCAGCTTGTAGGCCACACCGCGGTTCACATAGGCAGTGACCATGTCGCCTTCGGGCAGATCACCAGCCTCAAGCGCGCGGGTGCAGTGGATGATTGCCTGCTCGGGCGTTCCGTCGCCAAAGAATTGTGCGTGGCAAAGTTCATTCTCAACGATGGCATCTACGGCGTTAGGAGTGACTTCCTTTTCTGACGTCTCGGTCAATGCTTCGCTGGACGAACTCCGTGCTTCACCCAAAGGAGGAGGTGTCGCATCCTGGGCATTGGTGTTGGCTATACCGATCTCTGCAATGACGATGATGCCAACAGCCATTCCGAAAAGCCTTAAACGCATCTAAGCACTCCCATAAAACACCTTGCGCCGGCCAGTTTACACATATTGAGGCTGCTTGATGATCCGAATGCCAGCTTTTATCAGAACGGAACGGGGACCACCTTGAGCAAAGCCAAGGAATTCGTACTCGCTCTTGTCCAAGACTTCCGTGAGTGCTCTGTACTCATGGCTACGCCAATTTGGATACCCGCAAAGCTCGTCGAAAAGGATGATGGAACCGACTTTCAAGAACGGCCTTAGGAGCTCCAATGCGACCTTCGCTGGCGTGTAGGTATCAGTATCAATATGGACAAATGCCACTGAGCCAATTTCATTCTGCTTCAAGTACGCTGGCAACGAGTTTTCGATAAAACCATCAACCAGACTTACGTTGTTGGCTACCTTTGGCCGGTTGCCGCTGACGTCAAATAGCTCTTTAGAAAAATCCTTATCTACTCCCGACCATTCTTCCGAGAATCCGCGAAAGCTATCGAAACCAACAACCTCCCTCGCATCCCCGCAATCCTTGAGAAACTTTGCAATCTCATTGATTGATGCGCCTTTGTAGACGCCGAACTCGAAAATCTCACCTTCAGACGGCATCTCGCGCAAACAGTGTTCTCTTAGTTCGAATGTGTTTGCGAACGTCAGTGTGTTCAAACCAGTGCTGTCGTAAATGAACTTTTGCGCGTCCTGATATGCCAATTCCAATTGTGCATGTCGTATCGCAGGTGTTCTGAAAAACCTGCGAGCTGTTTGGACCAGCCAATGCGCCAAGTCATAAACTGACACGAGAATTCGACGTACCATCCTTCGGACTTTCACCTTTGCAAATCATCAGAAACACAGATGTCTGGCTAATCCGGTTCTCACTAACAGCTTAGTAAGACCTATTCCCACTCAATCGTGCCCGGAGGCTTGGAAGTGATATCGTACACCACCCGGTTGATGCCTCGCACCTCATTGATGATACGGGTTGCCGTGCGGCCGAGGAACTCATGACTGAAATCGTAGTAGTCGGCGGTCATGCCGTCAGTGGACGTGACGGCACGCAGTGCACAGACGAATTCGTAAGAGCGTTCGTCACCCATGACGCCAACCGTCTTGACGGGCAATAGAACAGCAAAGGCCTGCCAGATTTCGTCATACAGTCCGGCTTTGCGGATTTCATCTAGATAGATCTTGTCCGCTTTTCGCAGGATATCCAATCGGTCGCCGGTTATCTCGCCGGGCACGCGGATGGCAAGGCCCGGACCGGGGAACGGATGACGGCCGACAAAGGCGTCAGGCAGCCCAAGTTCGCGGCCCAGGGCGCGTACTTCGTCCTTGAAGAGCTCACGCAGCGGCTCGACCAGCTTCATATTCATGCGCTCAGGCAGGCCGCCCACATTGTGGTGTGATTTGATTGTCACCGATGGGCCACCTGCAAACGACACGCTTTCAATGACGTCCGGATAAAGTGTGCCCTGCGCGAGAAAATCGGCTCCTCCGACCTTCTTTGCCTCATCCTCGAACACGTCGATGAAGGTTGCACCTATGATTTTGCGCTTGCGCTCGGGGTCCGACACGCCGTCGAGTTTGTCGAGAAAGAGCTTCTGTGCGTCCACATGGACAAGCTTGATATTGTAATGGTCGCGGAACAGGGTCACGACCTCTTCTGCTTCCCCCATACGCATCATGCCGGTATCGACGAACACACAGGTCAACTGATCACCGATGGCTTCATGTAGCAATACGGCGACCACGGATGAATCCACACCGCCGGATAGGCCGCAGATTACTCTGCCGTCGCCGACCTGCTCGCGCACACGCTTGATCTCCGTTTCGCGGAAAGCAGCCATGGACCAATTACCGCCGCAGCCAGCGATCTTGTGGGTGAAGTTTTCCAGAAGCCTTGCGCCGCGCAGGGTGTGGACCACCTCCGGGTGGAACTGGACACCGTAGAACTGCCGGCCTTCATCCGCGATGGCCGCGAAGGACGCATTGCTGCTGGTGCCGATGACCTTAAAGCCGTCAGGAATCTCGATCACCCGATCGCCGTGGCTCATCCACACCTGATCGCTCTCACCAATCTCCCACACGCCGTCAAAGAGAGGTGATTTCTCTGATGTCGTGAGTTCCGCCCGGCCGAATTCACGCTCCTCGGCTGTCTCAACGCGTCCGCCGAGTTGCGCCACCATGGTCTGTTGGCCGTAGCAGATACCGAGCACCGGAATGCCGAGATCAAAAACCCGCTGTGGTGCCCGTGGCGTGTCTGTTCCCATAACGCTCGCCGGACCACCGGAGAGGATGATTGCCTTGGGCGACAGCCGGTCTATGGCCTGATCCGCCTTGTTGTAGGGAACGATCTCCGAATAAACACCGGTCTCACGGACGCG
>JANQMQ010000280.1 GCA_028279995.1 Candidatus Phaeomarinibacter sp.
CCGTTGCCAGTGTCGGCTGATAGCCCACAGCAGACGGGATACGGCCCAGCAGAGCCGACACCTCGGAGCCAGCCTGCGTAAAGCGGAAGATGTTGTCCACGAAGAACAAAACGTCCTGGCCCTTGTCGCGGAAGTCTTCCGCCACGGACAGACCGGCAAGTGCAACACGGGCACGCGCTCCGGGAGGTTCATTCATCTGACCGTAGATCAGGGAGCACTTGGAGCCTTCTCCGCCGCCTTCCTTGTTCACGCCTGATTCGATCATTTCCCAGTAAAGGTCATTACCTTCACGGGTGCGCTCACCGACGCCGGCAAACACGGAGTAACCGCCGTGCGCCTTAGCGATGTTGTTGATGAGCTCCTGAATGAGCACCGTCTTGCCCACGCCGGCACCACCGAAGAGGCCGATCTTACCGCCCTTGGCGTATGGCGCGAGAAGGTCCACCACCTTGATGCCCGTCACGAGCATCTCAGCTTCCGTGGACTGCTCCACAAACTCGGGTGCTTCCGCATGAATGGGGCGCTTGTCGCTGTACTGGATCGGACCGGCTTCGTCCACCGGCTCACCAATCACGTTCATGATGCGGCCGAGCGTACCGTCACCTACCGGCACCTGAATGGCGACGCCGGTATCGGTTGCGGTCTGACCGCGAACCAGACCTTCCGTCGAGTCCATGGCGATGGTGCGAACGGTGTTCTCACCCAGATGCTGTGCGACTTCCAGAACAAGGCGGTTGCCGTTGTTGTCGGTTTCAAGCGCGTTCAGGATCGCCGGCAGATTTTCTTCAAACCGGACGTCCACAACGGCGCCGATGACCTGGGTAATTTTGCCCACTGCGTTGGAGCTCATGGTCTGTATCCTCGGTCTCGTCTCAGTACCTGGCAGCACGTCATGTGCGGCCTTTGTTTACGTATGTATCTAGACCGCTTCCGCGCCCGAGATAATTTCAATCAGTTCCTTGGTGATCTGGGCCTGACGTGACCGGTTATAGGTCAATGTCAGCTTGTCGATCATGTCACCGGCATTGCGCGTCGCATTGTCCATGGCGCTCATGCGGGCACCCTGTTCTGATGCGGCATTTTCCAGAAGCGCGCGGAACACCTGTGTTGTCAGGCTGCGCGGCAGAAGATCATTCATGATCTCCGTTTCTTCCGGCTCATACTCATAAGGCACCGGTTCACCCGCATCCGCAGGACGCTCTGGGATGGAGGCCGGAATGATCTGCTGCTCTGTCGGGATCTGCGTCACAACATTCTGGAAGGCAGAATAGAATATCGTTGCAACATCAAACTCGCCGGCTTCAAACATATCAAGCACACGCTTGGAGACAGTTTCAGCCTGCGCATATCCGATACGACGCACATCAGCGAACTCGAACGTGTCGATGATCAGATCAGCAAACTGGCGCTTGAGAATGTCGCGGCCCTTGCGCCCCACACACAGGATCTTCACCGTCTTGCCGTCCGCCAGCAGGTCCTGGACCTTGAGCCGAGCGATACGGGCGATCGATGAGTTAAAACCACCGCACAGACCACGGTCTGCAGTTGCAACCACGAGCAGATGCACCTGGTCGCTGCCAGTGCCGATCAGCAGCGGCGAAGCACCGGCTGACGACAGCATGGAGCCACCAAGGTTCGCCATGACGCTGTCCATACGCTCAGCATACGGACGAGCAGCTTCGGCAGCTTCCTGCGCGCGGCGCAGCTTGGAGGCTGCCACCATCTGCATGGCCTTGGTGATCTTCTGCGTCGCCTTGACGCTTGCGATCCGGTTACGGAGTTCCTTGAGGCTCGCCATTGCTTGCTCTCATATCCTTCTGGCGACTTGCGCCTTTAGTTAGAGCCCTTAAGCGAACGACTTTGCGAAAGCTTCAACGCCTTCACGAAGCTTGGCATTCGTGTCGTCAGACAGGGCACCCGTGTCACGGATGCTTGTCAGAACGTCAGCATGCTTCTCGTGGAAGGTCCGCAGCAACTCTTCTTCAAAGCGGGCAATGTCGTCCACCGGCAGATTGTCCAGGAAGCCCTGGGTACCCGCAAAGATCACGACAACCTGCTCTTCCATGGCCAGCGGCGAGAACTGCGGCTGCTTGAGCAGCTCCGTCAGGCGCTCACCACGGTTGAGAAGACGCTGGGTCGTTGCATCAAGGTCAGAACCGAACTGCGCGAAGGCCGCCATTTCGCGGTACTGCGCAAGCTCGCCCTTGATGGCGCCGGCGACTTTCTTCATCGCCTTCGTCTGGGCAGAGCCACCCACACGCGACACTGACAGACCGACGTTCACAGCAGGACGGATGCCCTGGAAGAACAGATCCGTCTCAAGGAAGATCTGACCATCGGTGATCGAGATCACGTTGGTGGGAATGTAGGCCGACACGTCATTGGCCTGTGTTTCAATGATCGGCAGCGCCGTCATGGAACCAAGACCATTGTCTTCGTTCAGCTTGGCGGAACGCTCAAGCAGACGAGAGTGCAGGTAGAACACGTCACCCGGATAGGCTTCACGTCCGGGAGGACGGCGAAGCAGCAGGGACATCTGGCGGTAAGCCACAGCCTGCTTGGACAGATCGTCATACACGATCATCGAGTGCATGCCGTTGTCGCGGAAATATTCCGCAATGGCGCAGCCACCGAACGGTGCAAGGAACTGAAGCGGCGCAGGCTCGGACGCTGTTGCGGCAACAACCACGGAGTATTCCATGGCGCCGTTTTCTTCCAGCGTCTTCACGATCTGCGCAACGGTCGAGCGCTTCTGGCCGATGGCGACATAGACGCAGTAGAGCTTCTTGCTCTCGTCGTCGCCGGCATTGACCTGCTTCTGGTTGAGGATGGCATCCACCGCCACAGCCGTCTTGCCGGTCTGGCGGTCACCAATAACCAGCTCACGCTGGCCACGGCCAACCGGGATCAGGGCGTCAATCGCCTTGATGCCCGTCTGCATGGGTTCGTGCACTGACTTACGCGGAATGATGCCCGGCGCCTTCACGTCAACAACGCGGCGCTCCGTGGCTTCAATCGGGCCCTTGCCGTCAATCGGGTTACCCAGCGGGTCCACAACGCGGCCCAGCAGACCCTTGCCCACGGGCACGTCCACGATGGCGCCGGTGCGCTTGACGGTGTCGCCTTCCTTGATTTCCTGGTCGGAACCAAAGATCACGACGCCCACATTGTCGTCTTCCAGGTTGAGCGCCATGCCGCGCACACCATTGGGGAATTCGACCATCTCACCGGCCTGCACCTGGTCAAGGCCGTATACGCGGGCGATACCGTCACCCACGGACAGCACCTGGCCGATCTCGGTGACTTCAGCATCAGAACCGAAGTTCTGAATCTGCGTTTTCAGGATCGAGGAAATCTCGGCGGCTTGAATGTCCATCAACCGGCCTCTTTCATAGCAAGCTTCATGCGATTGAGTTTTGTGCGCAGGGACGTGTCAACCATCCGGCTGCCGAGCTTGACCACAAGGCCGCCCAGAAGTCCGTTATCAACCTTGGTGCTGAGCGTGACGTCGCTGCCGGTAGCGGCTTTGAGCGTCTCGGTCAGTTTTTGCACCTGCGCATCGGTGAGGGGGTGGGCAGAAGTAACTTCTGCCGAAACCTCGCCGCGATACTGCGCGACGAGAGCCTTGTAGGTCTTGATCATGCCGTCCAGCGCGAACAGGCGCCGGTTGGTTGCCACAAGGCCGATAAATTTCTTGGTGAGGTCTGATGCCCCGACCCGGTCAAGCAGGGCCGCCATGGCTTTGGTCTGGTCTTCACGGCCAAAAAGCGGGCTTTTCACGAGATCGCGAAGGTCCGCGCTCTCACTCAACATCTGCTCAAGGCCTGCAAGATCACCGGCAACCGCATCAATGGCGCCAGCGTCCTTTGCGAGGTCAAAAAGTGCGCTCGCATATCGTCCGGCGACACCGGTAAAATTCGCGTCTTCGCCTGCCACGTAACTGCCCGCTAGAAATCAGTTGCTGGATATTTCTCAACCCTGGGGCGAGGCAACCGCCGCAACCTGCCAAGGCATTGAAATACTTAAGAAAATCAGGTGCAGCCCAAGCGTGATCAAACACCGCTCCCGGCCAAACCGCGCGTTAGGTAACACACCGTTTTCCGCTGTGCAACATAAGTGGCGCGGCAGGCTGACGCACTTGCCTCACAGGTAACTGGAATCCCGCTGGCCGGGCTTTTGCAGGCGGCCTCGCGTTCAAGTTGCACTTATTTAATCAAATCCGGCGACACTGCCTCATTACGGCCAGAAAGGCCGTCACATCGGCGAAATCTGCTGATGGTCAGGGGGCCAGGGGTGGCATGAAGACGGTTCGACAGTGGTCAACAGCAAGCGCTGCCGCGTTGCTTGTAGTAACAGCCCTATGCGGCGCTGTGCTGACCTATGCCTCCTATCAGTTTGCGGTGGAATCGGAAAACCGCGCCGCCGAAGAGCGGTTTGGCTTTGCCCGTGCCGAGATCATCGCCGCCATTGAGGCCCGCATGCGCAACTATGAGTCGGTGCTGCGCAGTACAAAATCCGTTTTCAGCGTCAGTGCAGACATTACCCGCCAGCAATGGCACGACTACACACAGGGCCTGCAACTCAACAGGCACTTCCCCGGCATTCAGGCTGTTGGCTATACCCAGTGGGTAAGACAGAAGGACCTGGCCGCATACGAAGCCGCTGTACGTGCCGACGGATTCCCGGATTTTCGCATCCACCCCCGTGGCCGTCGTGAGGTCTATGCCGCCATCACCCTCATTGAGCCCATGGATGTCCGCAACCGCCAGGCATTCGGCTACGACATGTGGTCTCAGGAAACCCGCCGGTCGGCCATGTCACGGGCACGCGACACAGGCGCCATCACCATCTCAGGCCCCGTCAGACTGAAGCAGGAAATCGATGCCAATGTGCAGGCTGGAATCCTGATGTATCTGCCGCGCTATGTGGGGTTGAGCGGAACAGACGTTGAAGCCCGACGCCGCGCAAGCGTCGGATATGTCTACGGCGCTTTCAGAATGGATGACCTGATGACAGGCATCCTGGGGGCCGATACCCGCGATATCGAGATAGAAATATTCGACACCGCCTCTCAGGACATGCAGGGACTGCTGTTCTCAAGCGCCAAGGCCAGCGGCCCGGCAAATGAAGTATCGGGATTGACGGCGACGGATACACTCGAGCTATACGGTCGCACCTGGCAGATCGTCTCGCACAGCAAGCCTGGGCTGTTCGCACACAATGGTATCGTCAAACTACCAACCGTGGTCGTGTTACTCAGCGTCGCTCTTTCCATATTCGTCCTTACACTGATGTTTGCAGCTCTTGGCACGCGACATCGCGCTGCCGCCATCGCCGTAAGGATCACACGCGACCTTGATGAGCGCACAAGAGAACTCTCAACTGCCCTGCGCCGGCAGGTCGCGATTGAAAACGAATTGCGGTCATTGGTCACCACGGACACGCTGACGGGCCTTCCCAATCGGGCAGCCTTCAATGTCTGGCTGCAGGAAATCAGCAATCCAGACTCTCAGGCCGCCGTTTTTCCCGTGGACGAGACACTGCACGGCTACGGCGTATTGATGATGGACCTGGATCGATTCAAGATCGTCAATGACACACTGGGCCACGTCACCGGTGATGAACTCCTGTGCGCCGTGGGCGCACGCCTCAGCAAGGACTTGCCCCCGGAGTGCCGGCTCGCCCGCCTGGGGGGTGACGAGTTTGCCGTCATTCTGCCGGATGACGAGAAACAGACCAGGTCGCTTGCGATCGCGCAGTTGATACAGTCCAAGTTCGAGCAACCGTTCGCGTGTGACAACCGGTTGATCAAGACAGCCTGCAGCATCGGCATCGCCTATATCAGCAACGAAGGGGCGGCGCAGGAACGGGTGATGTCACAGGCCGACATTGCGCTTTATCGCGCAAAGGATACCGGCCGAGGCCTGATCAGGGTCTTTGATGAAGTACTCGAGGCTGAAACCGTCCACAGGGCCTCGGTGGAAGATGCCCTGGAAGGCGCCTTGTCGCGCGGCGAGTTCCATCTGGAGTTCCAACCCAAGCTGCACAGCAATGGCGGACAACTGGCTGGCGCAGAGGCCCTGCTGCGCTGGATACACCCCACTCTTGGATTCATCCCACCGGATCTGTTCATTCAAGCTGCGGAGGAAACCGGACATCTGGCCGCCATATCAGCATGGGTTCTTGAGACCACCTGCGCCCAGATAAGGGCATGGGAAGATGCAGGCGTCACCGATGCCCCCATTGCCATCAACTTCTCATCGCAGCAGCTGCAATCGAGATCACTCGTCGAGACTGTGTCACAGATGCTCGAGCTCTATGATATTGCGCCTGACAAGCTTGAAATCGAAATCACCGAAAGCATGCTGATCGATGACTTCGAGCAGGCTGCCTATCAGCTGACACGTCTGCGCGATCTTGGCATTTCCATTGCGCTTGATGATTTTGGCACCGGCTACTCCTCGTTGTCTTACCTGCACCGGCTGGAAGTGGACGTACTGAAGATCGACCGGTCCTTCGTCGGCAGCCTCGATCAATCTCAGTCGCGCAACATCGTTGAATCAATCCTGACACTGGCAAAGACCCTGAACCTGAGAACGGTGGGCGAAGGCGTCGAGACGGTGGAACAGGCGCAGTTCCTCAAGGCCAACGGCTGTGACGAGATGCAGGGCTGGCTGTTCAGCAAGTCACTGCGTGCGGAGGACTTCGAGCAGTGGGTAGCATCTGACGCCGCCATGCCCGTCGCCGCGAAGATCGCTGTGGCCTGACCCGGGACTACCACCCGAAAGACTGCTCTAGAGAAAACTCTGCGGGTCGACATCAACGGCAAGGCGCACGGCGTTTGGCAGCTTCACATGCTCCAGCCATGCCCTGACATACTTCTGCACCTGAAAATCCCGGCCCGCCTTGATAAGGAAACGCACCCTGTGGCGCCCGCGCAGAAGAGCAATGGGCGCTGGAGCAGGCCCGAGAACACGAACCCCGTCTGCCGCCGGCACCGCACGCGCCAGCTGCCGCGCAGTGTCCATCGCCTGCGCCTGGTCGGGTGCTGAA
>JANQMQ010000295.1 GCA_028279995.1 Candidatus Phaeomarinibacter sp.
ATATACGGGCCTCAAGGACGCCTACAAATCTCTGACCGAGGCGCTGACCCATGGCGGCATCGCCAACAAGGTGCAGGTGAACGTCGAGTGGATCGACTCGGAGATTTTCGAGAAGGAAGACCCAGCCCCCTATCTGGACGGTGTGAACGCCATCCTCGTGCCCGGTGCCTTTGGCGAGCGCGGCGCGGAAGGCAAGATTGCCGCAGCCAAATTCGCCCGTGAGCGCGAAGTGCCGTATTTCGGCATCTGCTTCGGCATGCAGATGGCGGTGGTGGAAGCCGCGCGCAATCTGGCGGGGATGGAAGCCGCGTCATCCTCTGAGTTCGGCCCCTGCAATGAGCCAGTGGTTGGTCTTATGACCGAATGGCTCAAGGAAGGCGAGCTCCAGCAGCGCGAGGAGAACGGCAATCTCGGCGGCACCATGCGGCTGGGCGCCTATGACGCGAAGCTCAAGGCCGGCACCCGTATCGCGGAAATCTATGGGTCCACAGACATCGCGGAACGTCATCGGCACCGCTATGAGGTCAATATGACCTACAAGGACCCGCTGGAAGCGGCCGGAATGACGTTTTCCGGTGCGTCGCCGGATGGTCTGCTGCCGGAAACCATCGAAATTCCGTCACATCCGTGGTTCATTGGTGTCCAGTACCACCCGGAACTGAAGTCCAAGCCGTTTGACCCGCATCCGCTGTTCGCCAGCTTTGTGGGCGCGGCCCTAGCCCAGAGCCGGCTGGTTTAGTTTTTTCGCGGGCGCTTTGCCCGCCTATGGAGCGTCTCCATGAACTCTGCAGCCAACACCACCGTGACCATTGGCAAGACTGTTTTCGGCAACGATAAACCTCTGTCGATCATCGCAGGCCCCTGCGCCATGGAAAGCCGGGACCACGCGCTGGAGATGGCAACGGCACTCAAGGAGATCACCACCAAGCTCGGTATAGGGCTTGTCTACAAGTCGTCTTTCGACAAAGCCAACCGCACCTCCGCCAACAGTCCGCGGGGCCTGGGACTCGATCTGGCGCTGCCGATCTTTGCTGAGGTGAAGGAAAATCTCGGCATCCCCGTGCTGACCGATGTGCACACGGCGGAACAATGCGCGCCGGTTGCGGAAGTGGTGGACGTGCTGCAGATCCCGGCCTTCCTGTGCCGTCAGACGGATATGTTGATCGCAGCAGCTGAAACCGGCGCCGTGGTGAACGTCAAGAAGGGGCAGTTTCTGGCCCCCTGGGACATGAAGAATGTCGTGGAGAAGGTGCGCGGTGCCGGCAACCCGAATGTGATGGTGACCGAGCGCGGTGCGAGCTTCGGCTACAACACCCTTGTCTCCGACATGCGGTCCTTGCCTGAACTTGCCAAGACCGGTGCCCCGGTGATTTTTGATGCCACCCACTCGGTACAACAGCCCGGCGGTCAGGGCACGACGTCCGGCGGCCAGCGGGAGTTCGTGCCGGTACTGGCGCGCGCAGCTGTGGCCGTGGGTGTGGCCGGTGTCTTCATGGAAACCCATCAGGACCCGGACAAAGCACCGTCGGACGGCCCCAATATGGTGCATCTCAAGGATATGCCGGCGCTGCTCGAGCGCCTGCAGGGCTTTGACGATCTGGCGAAAGCCGCCTGACTGTTCCGTGAAGGCGCACTGACTGCGTCTTGCCCTGACGCCGATCATCCCTAATTCTCTGTGCAGGGTAACTGCGATTCTCCCTGTCCCGGAGGACGCGCAGTGAGACAGGGGGTGCCGGGCTTCATGAACGTGAACCCGAAAATCAATGGCAACATGATGCTCCGACGGCCGCACACCGCCCCCGTGGCTGGTTCCACGGCAGACCCTACTTTCTCCTATGCGTCGCCGGATGACCCGCGCCTCAAGCAGATCATCATCAAGCTCGTTGAGCGGCTGACCGGCCAGCCACGGCTGAAGCGGATGTATCTTGATAACCGGGCCAACCCGGTGTCCGGCGAGACATTTTTTGCCGCCGCCATCCGTTATCTCCGCCTGCATCTTGATTTCGACATGGCGCGGCTTAGCGAGATACCGAAGGAAGGACCGCTCGTTATCGTTGCCAATCATCCTTTCGGTGTGATCGACGGACTGGTGGTCAGTCACCTCGTGTCGCTGGTCCGCGGCGAGTTCAAGGTGTTGACCAATGCGGTGCTGACTCAGGCGCCGGAGATTGAAGACTATCTCTTGCCGGTTGACTTCGATGAAACGCGCGAAGCGCTCGCGACCAACATCCAGACCCGCCGCATCGCCCGTGACCTTCTGAAGGCCGGTGGCACCATCATTGTGTTCCCCGGCGGCACGGTCTCGACGTCACCCGGTG
>JANQMQ010000314.1 GCA_028279995.1 Candidatus Phaeomarinibacter sp.
AGCGTCAGATCATCGTCCGGCAGCAATGCAAACCGCGCCAGCGCCATCAGGTCCATGACGGCGATGTGATCCCCCAGCACCAGCCGGTCGACACCGGCCACGGGAATGTTGGAGGTCTTAAGCTGGCGGATCAGTTCGTCCACAAAAGCCCCGCGCCGGCGCACCAGAATGAGCACGTCGCCCGGCTGCATCACCCGGTCGCGCTGCGGCAGATATTCCTTGCCGATCCACTCCTGCAACTTGCCGACAATGCGTGCGGCGAGCTTCGCTTCCTTGCTCCGGGCACTGACGGCATCGAGCGGATCATCCCAGAGTTCCTGCTCATCAAACTCGTCCGGCTCCACTGGGGACCACAGTTCCACGAGGCCCGCCCGGCCCGTCCAGACGCTCTCATGGTGAATGGCATCTTCGTCCGCAACCACGCCATGGCGCATGGGTTCCGGCCTGAAAGTGTCATCAACGCTCGAGAGAATCTGCTGCGCCGTGCGCCACGAGACCGTAAGGTCGATGTCGTGCCAGGTCTGACCGGCAGCGTCCGCCATGGCGCGGAACTGCGTGCGGCGCGTGGAAAACTCCTCCGGGTCGGCACCCTGGAACGAGAAAATGGACTGCTTCTCGTCGCCTACGGCAAAAAGCGTACGCACGGAACCGGGACCGCGCCCCTCCTGATCCGGCGCAAAGTCACGCGCGCCGTCGCCTGCAAAGAACTCTGTCACCAGCGCGGCGATCACCTGCCATTGGTGCGGGCTCGTGTCCTGCGCCTCGTCGACCAGAATATGATCAAGGCCCATGTCCAGCTTGTAGAGCACCCACTGGGTACCCTCGCGGCTGTGCAGGAGGGAGACGGTGCGTGTGATGAGGTCGTCATAATCCAGCAGCCCGCGCCGGGTTTTTTCATCCTCATAGGCATCCAAGACTGCGCAGCCGACACGCAGGATGGCGCTGGTCAGAACGGCTGTCTGCGCTGCGCGCAAGCGAGCCGTCAGGGCCACCAGCCGCTCCTGTTCATCCTGCATCCACTGCAGAACGTCCGGGTAAGAGGCCGTCAAGTCCTTGGTCATCAGGCTGGCGCGCGGTGCACCCGCCTGGGTGAGGAACACGCCCTGATAGTGCGTTTCGAAGCCGTCTGGCGTCATGTCGTCGAGCAGCGCGGCGAGAGCATCCGCCTTGCCTGCGTCAGTCTTCTTGCCTGACGCCAGCGCGTCTTTGGCCCGGCGCACCATGGCCGGGTCCAGCTCCGCAAGAGCCTCCGCGATCAGGTCATGAGCGCTTACACCCGGCGGCACGCCTAGCACAGCGGCAACCGCGCGCTCGGCGGCCTCAAGCCCCCGCGCGTGGTCCACATAGCGGCGGATGCGGTGGCGCATGGAGGTGACTTCGCCCAGCAGCATCTCGAACGCCATTTCATCCGCTTCGCCGATCAGCCGGATGACCGCATGGGCAAGCGGTGTCTCGGGCTCGTCCACACTGTGCTGCAGGACAACGTCACGGGCTTCCGCCAGAAGCTCCGCAGACTGACGGTCATCCGCGAGGGCAAAATGTGGGCTGACACCGGCTTCCAGCGGAAACCGCCCAAGCAGGCTTTCGCAGAACGCATGAATGGTCTGGATCTTGAGACCGCCGGGGGTTTCCAGCGCGCTGGCGAACAGGCGCCGCGCCTTGGCGAGTTCGTCGTCATCAAGCTGGCGGCCTTCAAGCTGGAACAAAGCTTCTTTGAGGTCGCCCTCGGCCATGGTGGACCAGGCTCCCAGCCGCTCATAGAGCTTGGTCTGCATCTGGGCGGCGGCGGCGCGGGTGAAGGTGAGACACAGGATGTGTTCGGGCTTGGTGCCGCTCAACAGCAGACGGGCCACGCGGCTGGTCAGCGTGTGCGTCTTGCCGGTGCCCGCATTGGCGGAGACCCAGACGCTGGCCTTGGGGTCAGCCGCGTCCAGCTGCTTGTCCGTTGAAAGCTTCTGAAGATCCGCATTGGCACCGGAGGGTTCAAACGCAACCTCGGCACCGTCGATCTCTACTCGGTATCGGTTGCTGTCTGCCATTCTTTCACACGTGCCAGATGGTCATAGTCACCATCGTAAGTCAGGAACTGCGGCCGGGGCCGCGACATATAGGGGGTGTCTTCCTCTTCGAACTGGGTCAGCAGGGTGACCATGTGCGCCATGGCGGCGTCGGCCTCGCTCATGACGTCCGCCTTCTTGTCGACGGCGCTCACCACCCGGCCGGTCTTGAGCTCCACATAGGCGAGCTCGCTGGTCAGCGCGTCGTCAGGGCCTGTCACATTGCCGTCCTTGTCTGTGCGGAAGGCGCCATGTCTCGCCATGGCCGCTTCCAGCGGCAGCTGGACGGAAAACTTTGCGGTGGTCTGCTTGGGTGTCGGGGCGGGCCCGGTCTTGTAGTCGAGGATGGCGAGCGTGCCGTCCTCAAGCAGATCGATCCGGTCCGCGATGCCGCTGAGTGTGAAGGGTCGTGTTGGCAGTACGACGGTATGCTCGCCCTTGAGTTCCACGAAGGTCTGCTGAATGCTTGCGCGCCGCTCGGCCTCCCATTGCAGGAACCACTCGGCCACCTCCAGAAAACGGGGATACCAGATCGCCTGAATGGCGGGTCGTGAGTCCGCGCCCTCAAACACCTCGTTGGCGATGGCCACGAGCTTTGCATAGGCATCGGCGGGCATCGGGCTTTTGGAGGTGGGTGGATGGCGCAGGGAAAACAGTTCAAGAATGCGGTGGATCATGTCGCCCCGGTCCCGCGCGCCCGCATCCGCGTCCAGATCATCCAGCACGCTCAGGCCCAG
>JANQMQ010000335.1 GCA_028279995.1 Candidatus Phaeomarinibacter sp.
GTCCGTCGTCTCGACGCACAGGGCCGTGTCCTCTTCGCCCCAGATCATCAGTGTAGGGACGGAAATGACCGGGGGTTCGCTCCAGAGGTCGTGATATGAGGTCCGTCTGCGCATGGCGGCGCGGTAATAGTTGACCATTGCGGTCAAGGCGCCGGGCTTGAGCGCCGCCTCCCGGTAGACATTCAGCACCTCGTCGGGAAAACGCGATTTGTCCACGGCCATGTTGAGAAACGCCTTGCCGATGGCCTCGGCCTTGTTCGCGCCCAGAAGTTTCTCCGGCAACCATGGGATCTGGAAAAACACGGTGTACCAGGAGCGCTTGAACTGCTTCCAGGTCTTGAACTCATCCACGAACCGTTTGGGGTGCGGCAGGTTCATGACGATGAACTTGTCGATCGGGCGTTTCTCCCCAAGCAGGAAGCTCCAGGCAATCGCTCCACCCCAGTCGTGAGCCACAAGGCATATCTCGTCGCCGAGGCCTTGCGCCTTGGCGGCATCAATCAGGCCGGCCACGTCATCAATGAGCACGTCGAGCCGATAGGCATCAATGCCCTCAGGCCGCGACGTGTCCCCGTAGCCGCGCAGATTGGGCGCCCAGACCGTGTATCCGGCATTTGTGAAGGTCGGGATCTGGTCGCGCCAGGAATAGTTGAGTTCGGGGAAGCCGTGCAGCAGCAGGGCAAGCTTGCTCTTACCCTCGCCACTGATCTGTCCAGCGGCGGCATGACCCGGCTGAGCGACCGCGACCTCAAAACGAATGCCGTTGGTCTCAATAAAGGTGGTCTGCGTCCCTGGAACCATTGCCCGTATGCCCTGCGTCTTGTCCGTTGTTTTGCGGGCAAGTCTAGCAGGAGCTTTCAGAGAACCGGTAGGGGGAGGTGTGTCCGGCAGGAGACCCTCTAGTTCGTGGCCGGTGCCATCAGGATGCTGATGGGGACGTTGCGGATCTTCTTCCAGATGGCTTCCGCCACCCGCTGGTTGGCCTCCGCGTCTTCGTTCCACATGTCTTTGGTGCTGTCGTCCACAAAGAAGAACAGCTTCTCGTCGGCAACCTGCCACGCAGGTACACGCTCCGGGCGGATCTTCTTGCCCATGCGGATGCCCATGGCGCCGTAGCCGCCATATTGTGGGGCCAGCGCATCGGGGTCCTTGAGGAAGAGAGACCGGTTTGCCTCGTCGGTGAACCGGTAGGTTGCACCATCATGGATGGTTTCAAAGTCCCGGTCGCCTTTGACCATTTCACCCTTGATGATGAGGGCAACCACATCAAACCCGTTGGCGGCCAGACCGTTCCAGTTTGTCGCCACATGGGCCGGGCGGTTTTCAAGCGCGGCGGACAGATCATCCTGACCCGCGGGATTGGCCTGCGCCGGCGATGTGCCGCCAAGCGCAATTGCAGCGGCAACGAAGGCGACGGCAACAAGTGCGTTCAATGCGCGGTTTGCCCAGTCCATCATGTCTTTTCCTCACATCCAGCCCGTTTGCGGGCATTTGATGCAACTAAACCTAAAGAGGAGGTCTCAAGGCTGCGGTAACCGGAAAGATCAAATTTGAAGCGAATGCCGCGGGTGAGGCGGAGCCGGAAAGACGAAAAACGGCCCAAACCCGCCGTTCATTGCTGCCCATAACGTCCTTGCAATCAGCGGGGGCGGAGGCTAGTTTCCGCCTCCGCAGCCGCTGCTTACGCGATTGGACCGTAGCCGCGCTGCCCGTCAATGTGCCGCCTTAGCTCAGTTGGTTAGAGCGCCGGTTTGTGGAACCGGAGGTCCTTGGTTCGAGACCAAGAGGCGGTACCATTTCCCTCGAAGTTTTAAGCGCGAACAAGCGCCTTGAGGTCCGCCAGCACCGGCATGGCGTCGAGGTCATCCGCCGTGATGGCATCCCAGTCGATGCCCGTGGGTGCGTCCGGGGGTGCTGGAACGTCAAAGATGCTGGTCGGTGTCACGATGAAGCTCAGCGGCTCGTCTGTGCCCACCTGCGGAAACTCATCCACAAGCTGAACGTCATGAACCGTTGTGGCGACGGGCACAGGTTTGTGCCCCAGTTCCAGCAGGATGGCGTATTCCCGGTCCGCATAGCCCGCGCCCTTGCCGCATCTCTTGCCGGACCGCGTGACAGCGACCGAGCCGGATACGATCGCATCCATCTGCGGCAGGTCTGTGAGCGGTACTTCCTCAGCCCATTTGGCCATGGTCGACATGGCCGCCGCCTGCCGCACCGCATCCATCGGTACCGTGCCGGCATCAATGCGCCAGAATCCGCCGGCCAGCTTGGGGGTGGGCACATAGACATCAATCCCCCGGCGCAGTGCCTCTGCCCTCACGGCACTCTGGGCGGAATCCGGATTAATCTTGAGCGCTTTAGCCTCGGCAAACACTGGAATGTCGAACAGCCGTCGCGCGGCGTCAGCGGATCCCTTGAAATTGGGGATACGCCCATGCGGGGGAAACGGGAAGGCCGCCAGTTTCTCGCTGCTCAGACGGTCCCACACATGTTGCCGGGCAGCATCCTTGGTGGCGAAGGAGGTGGGGGTGCTCATCGCCGGCCCCTCCCGCCACCGGCCTTGCGGGTTCGCTTGTGAAAACCCGCTGGCCGTTTGCGGACCCACTTTATGAAGGCCGCCATGTCCGGGTGATCCGTCAGGGTCTCAATCGTGTTGAAGCTGCTGGCGAGCTCGCTCTCGCTGAACAGCGAATGGATTTTCTTGTGGCAGATCGGGTGCAGCGGCACGGTCTTGGTCCCGCCCTTGAGCCGCGGAACAAGGTGGTGCTTCTCCACCTTGTCCCCAAGCGCCCTGCCGCATAACGCGCATGCCGCGCCCGTGTCCCCGTCCTGCGCGGCAGTTCGGGGTGGCTCAACCGGCAGGGGATGAAGGCGCTGCTCTGACATGTCCAAGGAAATGGCGCGTACGGGCCGGATTGTCAAAAACATGCACGGCGCTCGGCAACTCGCTAGAGTGGCGGCAACACAAACCCTACGGAACAGGTGGAGGATCCATGGACACCAAACCCGACGACGCAATCACCCAGATGGCAACGCCCGTTGTGCCGCCCGCATCCGGCGAGGCGCTGCATATCGGCGAGAACGATCTGCCCTTCGTGGACCTTGGCGACGGCACCAAGATCCAGCTCCAGCAGGTGGATCTGACGCGGGGCCTGTGGATCCTGCGTACCAAGTTCGCGCCGGGCTACCAGGTGGCCACGCATTATCACACCGGCCCTGTCTTTGCCGTCACCTTCACCGGCAAGTGGCTCTACAAGGAATATCCCGACGTGGTGAACACCAAGGGGTCTTACCTTTTTGAACCCGCCGGCTCCGTGCACACTTTGATGGTGCCGGATACAAACGAGGAAGAAACCGACGTCTGGTTCGCGATCTACGGCCCCAACGTCAACACTGACGAAACCGGTCAGGTCACAGGCATTCTGGATGCCAACAGCATCCTCAATGTCTATCGCAGCATGTGCGATGACCAGGGCCTGTCCTACGACAAGCTCATCGTCATCGGTGAGGATCTTTAGCTAGCTCGCGGCATCGGCCAGACGGTCAAGGAACACGCCCACATCATCCGGCGTGCCGAGGCTGAAATGCGCGTGGGTGGGGCCTGAGGGCTCGCCCACGCGGATGCCGATGCCAGTTTCCTCGATGGCGCGGAACGCATCTTCATCCGTTTCATCATCGCCCAGATAGAACGGCACCGCCGTCCGAGCAGTCAGGCCCAGCGCCTCCATGACACGCAGGACGGCTGTCCCCTTGTTCCAGTCAATGTCCGGGCGCAGCTCATGGATCATCTTGCCGCCTGTCCGCTTGATATCCTGATGACGGGCCGCTTCCGCATCAACGGCAGCACGCACGGCCCCATGGCGCTGCGGGTCGACCTCGCGGTAGTGGATGGCAAGCGAGTAGACCTTGTCTTCTACAAATGCCCCGTCGATTGGCTCCAGAACCGGGGTGAGCGCGCGCAGAGCCTGCTCAAGCGCCGGGCGGTAGGGCTCGCCGATGTCACCCGACAGGTCATGGCCCTTGGCGTCCACAATGTCGAAGCCATGGCTGCCCGCATAGGCGATACCCGGTACATTCAGCATCTCCGTAACATTCCGCCGGCCCCGGCCCGTCACGACGGCCACCGGCATCACAGCGGCAAGATGGGCAATCGCCTGTCGCAGGGCGTCAGAAGCAACCGCCAGTTCAGGCCGCCTTGCCAACGGTACGAGGGTGCCGTCATAGTCCAGAAACAGTGCCGGAGGACGGCCCGCCATCCGGCTGACAATCTCGTCAAAGTGCGACAGTGCGTCCGGCGGCGTGTCCATCCGTGCGGGAGTTGATGCTGTGTCGTTCACGTGGGAAGGGTTCCCTTTTCAGGTCAGGCGGGTGAGACCTACTGGCTTATACGGATTGATCAGTTTTGCAATTCCCAGTCGACATAAAACGTGATGCGGAAACAGCGCGCCCGGCAGGTCTCGAGGCCGAAATGGTGCGCCGGTCATGGATGCGTCTGCTGGGATGGTCGGTGGTCATCCACGGTATTCCCTTGATCGCACTGGCGGTGACCCTTTCGGAAGGGCCGGTGGCGCTGGAAACGGACCCGGTCATTGCCGTCGACCTGGTTGCC
>JANQMQ010000347.1 GCA_028279995.1 Candidatus Phaeomarinibacter sp.
ACGTTGAGCTGGTTCTGCGACTGGCCACGGATCACCGGCTCAAGCCCGTGCCCGCCAAACCGTCCTGCCGTCACGCCGGGCGCGCTGCGCAGGAAGGACCCGCCATCTGAGTGCGGCGTGCGCGGTGGGGAGGCGTGATGGTCGATATCGGTCTGCGCCGGCATGCTCATGCGCGGGGCATAGACGGTGATCGCAGGCAAGGACATCAAGCCTCGGGTGGAGGTCCCTGACGACGGACTTGTCGCCTCATCGGCGTCTGCCTGGGCCAGGGCCGGCATCGCGGTCGTGGTGAGAAGGCAGGTCGTCAGGGCCGCAAACATGCGCGGCGATACAAACTTGAAGGACACAACAGAACTCCTGGGTGCGCGGGCCTCCCTGCAGGCGCGACGAATTGAACAACTTCAAAGGTGAGAAGGGCCGGACGTTGCGGTCTCTCCAACCCGCAACGCCCGGCATCTTTCTAGAACGCGTATTGCCAGCCGGCTGTCAGCGTCCAGTCGCGTTTCATCTGCGGGCCGTTGAGGTCCTGCACGACGGGCATGGAGGCTTCGATAGCCAAGCGGTGGCCACGGATGATGCCTTCCTGTCCAACGAGATTGACGCCGATGCCGGCTTCCAGAAAGCGGCCGCCATGGTTGCTCGGGTCAGCGGTCTGGACCGGCCCCATGATGCGGGCATCCTGACCGGACACCTTGCCGATCGTTTCAGCCTTCAGGCGAAGGGACGTGGAGATCCAGGGGGCGAACTGATAGGCGCCCCAGGTGGTGAACTCGCCCACATTGCCAAGCTGATACTCTTCGTTGTTCCTGCCGCTGCGCAGGGTGGCCAGCACCTGGCCGCCCCACGAGATGTCGCCGGAGCGGTCCGTGTAGGTAATGCCGGGGATCACGTCGACAGTCCCTGAGCCAAGCTGCATCGGGTAAGGCAGACGCACGGTCTGCACCATGCCCATGGGCGTCAGGATCTGGTCTTCTTCCTTGATGGAACCGGTCGGCAGGCTGACCCCGATGTTGAGATGCACTTTGGTGTTGTTCTCATCGTGCAGCCGCACAAGGGCAGACACTCTTGTGTCCCCGAAACCTTCCGCCACGGTGGTGAAGCCGCCGATCTGCGTGGTGCCGGCAGGGTTGAAGGTGATGTGGTCCATCTCCTTCTTCATATACATGCCCATGACCATCAGCGTGACGACATCATTGGGGGCGTACATGGCACCGAGCATGTGCATGTCCATCACCATTTCCGTGGGGATGATGCGCAGACGCGGTGGCTGGCCGGGCATGCCGAAGAAGCGGTTTGGGGTGGCCAGCACCTCGGCATTGGACAGATCGTCCGTGCCGTCGCGTACATCCGACATGTCCATGCGCTTGTAGCGGTAGGAGAACATGATTTCTCCTTCCTTGTGCATGTGGTCGCCCATCACGCTGATGGGGGCGTGACCATCCGCGCGGATTTCGCTGGGGGCGGAGTGATCGATGCCGTCATGCGCCGCTGCTGGCGCGGTGAAAGCGAATGCGGCAACACAGGTTGCTGCCGTCAGGCCCTTGAGACCTGTCAGTCGGGTGTAAGTCATCATTCGATGTCCTTTTGAATTGATGAGGAATTTCCGGGTCATGCGATGTTCCATCTCGCGTAGACGTACTCGCCCGCCAGAATGATCAGGACAGACAGCCCGAACAGCGGGAGGAACACGGCGAGGGCAGTCCCCACTGCCAGAACGCCGGGTGAAACTTTGATGTCGTTGGGCACTCCGGGTGCGCCAATGCCTTTGGGAGGTTTGCGTGTCAGCCACATGATGGGGCCGGTGAGGGCGAGACCGATGACCGCGAAAACCGCGAGCAGGTTGATGATCTGATTGGCCGGTCCGAACAGTCGGCCCTCATGAAAATGCACGCCGATGGAAGACGCCCGGCCGAGCACGCCCATGTCGTCCCAGCGCAGGTCCTTCAGGACATCACCGGAGCGCTTGTCCAGAAACACATAGGCAACGTCCTGCGGCGCTCCGCCATGGCGCAGCGGCATGGCCACGAATACGCCGTTTGCAAACCATGGATACTCAATGCGATAGGCGTAGCGCACATCACGATCGGCCATCGTGGCCATGATGGTGTTCATGCTGATGTCCGGCAGCGATGCGTCGCTCACGGAGTGCGGGCGTTCAGCAAAAATCGCTGCCGGAAATCCTTCCCCCAGCGCCTTTCCGGTCGCCGAAAAACCAGCGCCCCAGACGGCCGACCACGGCAGGCCGGAGAGGATAATGGCCACGATCCAGAGCCCGGCCCAGGCGCCTGGGACAGCGTGCATCTCGCGCCAGAACGGGCGACCGCGGCGGTTGAGTTTCGGCAGGACCGTGCCCTGATTGCGCTGTCGGCGCGGCCACCACAGATAGAACCCGGTCACGATCATCACCAACGTCCATGACGCGACCAGTTCGACGATGATCTCACCCGGTTTGCCGATCAACAGGCCGCCATGGAGCGACTTGACGATGTTCATCAGCCGCCAGTCTTCATTGACGGTACCGATCATCTGGTTGGTGCCGGGGTCGAGAAAAGCCGTCAGCTTGTCACCACTCCCCGTGGTCAGCACCACCTGTGCAGATTGCTCAGGCGCATGGGGTGGCTGGTAGGAATGGACTCTTTGCCCACCCAGTTGGGCTGCCGCCGTGGCGATCAGGGCGTCGTGATCAACGGGGCCGCCATACGGAGCTGTCAGATAGAGCCGATCCCCGTACAGGGCATCCTCGATCTGCGGCTGCATGAGATACATGCCGCCGGTTGCTGCCATGATGAGCAGGATCGGGGAGATGATCAGCCCGGCGTAAAAATGCCACCACCAGACCGCGTTGTAGTAACGCGGTCTGGTGGCAGCAGTGCCGGAAGGTGCAAGCGTGCCTGAGGTCAAAGCTTCACCCGCACGCCGGCGAAGACACGCCGTCCTTCACCCGGGTAAAACACGGATGTGTTGCCCGCGGTGTTCACGATGGTGCTGAAGGTCGAGATGAATTCCTGGTCCAGCAGATTGCGGGCATCCAGGTACAGACTCACATTTTCGGTGACATCGGCACCGGCGTTGAAACCGACAATGCCGTAGCCCGGTGCATCGAGTGTGTTGGCGAAGTCCACGTCCGCATCACTCGCCAGCTCCCAGTCGAGGGCCGCATGCCAGCCGTCCGCGTGATCGTAGCGCACTTCTGTCTGGTAGAAGTGCTTCGGCTGTCCTGCAATGTCATTGTCGCCGAACTGGCGGTCACCATCAAAGAAATAGTCGCTGAAGGTGTACGCATTGCGCCATTGCAGATGGTCGCCCTGTGACAGCACGTCCTCGCCAAGCCGTACGGCGAGTCCCAGCTCGACGCCCTGGTGGATGGTGTCCTCGGCATTGAAGGTGGTCGCCGGAATGCCAGGCCCACGCGTGAACTGGAGCATCTCTCCGTCGATCCAGGCACGGTAGGCACTGATGTCCCACATGAAGGCCCCGGCTTCGCCACGGCTGCCGACTTCCACCGTCCAGGCCTCCTGGGCATCCACCGGGGTAAAGCCGACGGTGCCGCCCTGGGTCAGTTCACTGAACGTTGGAACCTCGTGGCTGCGGCTGACATTGGCAAAGAATTGCGTGCCCAATGTCGGTTCGTAGAGCACGCCAACCTTGGGGTTGAATGACGAGAAGGTCTTGGTGTCGCTTTCTGCCGGGCGCAGCACGTCCGTCAGGTCACGTTCGGACCAACTGAGCTGAGCACCGGTCACCAGCGCCCATTCCGGCGTGACGAAGAAGCTGTTCTCGCCATAGAGCGCCACATTGCGGGACACCTGGTCGGCATTGCCTATGAGAGCACCGCGTGAGCCGCCGACGTTCTGAAACAGCTTCGCGTCAACCTGGCCGAAATGCGTCGTGAGACCGACCCGGTAGATGTTGCGGTGCCCGCCGAGCTGATGCTCGCCGCTGGCCTGCGCAAACACACCGTAGTCGACGCTTTCCTGATCAATCAGCCCGACGAAGGGTGTAATCGGGTGGAACAGTTCCTTGACGCTGACAAAAGCACCCACGTCCAGGCTGTCGTCTTCGCCGATATCCAGCGTCGTCTTGTTGGAGAAGCGGATGGAACGGATGTCGCGCTTCCAGTCTGAGGCAACCGCTCCGCGGGCTGCCGGATCGGGATTGTTAAGAGCATCCGACCGGCTGACGCTGCCGGGCAGTTCCTGATCGATGACATTGGCGCTCAGGTAGAAGCGCGTCTCAGCGCTGTCGGAGAGGGCCGTTCCGAAATTGGAGTTGAACTTGACGTTCTTCTGGTCGTCATGCTCCCGGAAGCCCTGGCTCGTTGTGCCGGTGAGGCTCACGAACAGGTCCGACTTGTCGAACACGAAACCCGACTGGATGTTGGTGCGGAAGGTGGTGTTGGAGCCCGCCTCCAACCGGATCTGATGCCCCGGCTGGCTGCGGCCTGTCTTGGACACCATGTTGATGGCGCCGCCAAGCGTCGTACTGCCATATTGCAGGGCATTGGCACCCTTGAAGACTTCCAGCCGTTGAAACGCGAGGCTGTCGGCTTCCTGAAAATCCGCCGACCCGTCTGCGAGGTTGAACGGGATGCCGTCCTGCAGAAGCGTCAGCCCACGCAGATGAAATCCACGCGAGAGCCCGGAGCCGCGAATGGACAGGCGGACCTCTTCGCCGAACCGTTTCTGCGCGAAGACGCCTGGTGTCAGGGTCAGCGTGTCCTCGAAGTTGAGCGTGTACCTGTCTTCAAAATCCTTGGCATCCACCACGGCGACGCCGCCGGGTGTTCGCTGGATCGTGCGTCTGGCGTCCGCATTGCTGGGGACGGTCTTGGTACCGGTGTCCCGGTCTGCGGTGACAACGACTGGGGGGAGGGTGACCGCGTCTGACGGGGTCTCTTCCGCCTGAGCGGATGTTGCTGCAAGTGCGCCGCTACACAGGGCACCCAACAGCAGTCTTGAACTGCGCATACCTAGCCTCATTCAATCTGGAAACACACAGAGCAGCCCGGCACGACACGCGTGCGGGTGCAGCTCTGCAAAACAGAAACTGAAAGAAAGTCAGGCTATGTGGGGTGGTGCGCGGGGCGGGAAGGAGAAGCTGCGCGGCTCTGTGTAGGCCGGGCGGGCACCAACCGGACGGTCGGTGCGAGTGTCCAGATAGGTTACCGGGACATGCAGGTCAGCGGAGGCTGTATCAATGGCAACCGTCATCACGGAGTGGATGGCAAGGTCACACGCCGTGCGGGGCATCTCGGGTACGTCACCTTCAGCCGTATCCATGCCCAGGTCACGTGCGTCCATGACCACCGGTCCATGAACCGTACAGATGACGATTTCGAAGGGCTCGGCTTCGGCTGCTGCGAGAGCCGTAGTAACGGGCATTACGGCGGCGAGGGAGAAGGCAGCCAGATGCACGGCAAGCGCCAGCAGGCCCACAAGGGCAGTGCCCCTGCGCCTGAAGCGCCGTCGTATCTGATTGCCTTGTCGCATGGGCCCCCGCCCCAAAGTCAGTCCGTGCTAGTGACCGCTATGATCCATGTCACCATGGTCCATATTGTCGTGGTCCATTCCGCCGTGCGCCTGGCCGCCGAGGCTACTACCCGTCGCGACCACGGTCACGTCGACGCTGATGTCACCTGCCTGCTCAAAGGTCAAGGTCAGCGGGAAGCTGCCGCCGTCTTTGAGTGGCTCTGTGATTTCAAACAGCATGATGTGCTTGCCGCCGGGCTCCAGTGTCACCGCGTCGCGCGCCGGAACGCCAATGGCATCGACCTTGCGCATCCGCATGATCTCGCCGTCTTTTTCATGGGTATGCAGCTCGGTGGTGGCGGCCGCAGGCGTGGACGCGGAGATCAGACGATCCGATCCACCCTCATTGCGGATCACAAGATAGGCGGCCCCGGTGGTGCTGGTGCCGATTGTTTCGCGGGCAAATGGCTCTTCAACGGTGATGTCGCTCGCGCCCCCGTCGGAGCAGGCAGCGATTGCCAGCGGCGTCATCAGCGTCACGGCAAGCAGAATGCGGCGGATCATGTCTCGTCCCCTTGAACAGTTGAGCCTGATACGACTTGGTGCGTCAGGTTTACCGTGAAGTCGCGTGCATGCGAAAGCGCGGAATGACGCAGGCGGGACGATTTTCCTGATCAGTCGGTCGTCAGGGCGTTGTCGGCAGCTTCCTGTTCCTCAAGCCTGCGGCGGATTTCCGCCTGCGCCGCATGGTCAATCGGGTAGTTCCAGATC